>DAHVZZ010000002.1:0-2514 GCA_027323785.1 Acidobacterium sp.
CCGGGCTGCTTCACTTGCCGGCTGGCCTGCATTGCTTCGCGCTCACGAGCTGGCATGGAAGAAATTGTGGAGGGGTAACATCATCGCCCCGCGGCAGAATAAGCTGCAGGCTTCCATTCATAGTGCGTTCTATCTGCTCTATTCCAGCATTCGCGCCGGGCTGGCGTGGAGCATACCGCCCGCGGGACTCTCCAGCGATAATTATGGAGGCGAGATATTCTGGGATGCCGACACCTGGATGTTTCCGTCCCTCCTTGCCTTTCATCCCGGACTGGCAAAATCGATCGTCGATTTTCGCTATAACACCATGCGGGAGGCGGAGGCGAATGCTGCTCAGGCGGGTTATAAGGGCGGATCCTGGGCCTGGGACAACGGCCCGACCGGAGCCTGTGGCGGCCTGGCTCCCTGCTCTCACTATGAAGATCACCTGCAGTCGGACATAGCACTCGCGCAGTGGCAGTATTACGAGGCAACCGGCGACAGGGATTGGCTGGAGCGGCGCGGATACCCGGTGATCAGGCAGGTTGCAGACTTCTGGGCAAGCCGCGTCACGCTCGGTTCCGACGGCAAATACCACATCCTCAACGTAACCGGTCCGGATGAGTTTACCGCCGGTGTCAATGATGAGTCGGCGACGAATGCGGGCGCCATCGTGGCTCTGCGCATTGCCATTTCCGCAGCGAAGGCTGTCGGCCAGCCGCCCAACCCCCAATGGGCCAGGATCGCGGATAACATCTATGTTGCGGTAGATCCCGATGGCACACACCCGGAGTACGTTGGCTACACAAATGAGAAAGTCAAACAGGCCGATACCGTGCTGATGACTTATCCTTTTCAGTACGTGACCAGCCGTGCTGTTGCCGCCGCCGACCTCAATCGATACATGCCCGTAACCGACCCCGGCGGCCCGGCGATGACTGCTTCGGTCGAAGCTATTGTTGCCGCCCAGGTAAGGGAACCCGGCTGTCTGGATTTCACGCTTCTCGGGAATTCCTACTTACCCTTTGTGCGCGGAGCTTACGACCAATTTCTCGAAACCCAATATCTGCATCCGTCCGCGCGGCAGGGCCCTCCCGCATTCGACTTTGCCACCGGCGCGGGCGGATTTCTCCAGATCTTCCCCTACGGCCTTGCCGGATTGCGTTGGAGCCCCTCGGCGCTCGCCCTTGCGCCCACTCTCCCGCCTCAGCTGGCCCCGGGCATCACGCTTCGCGGAATTCGCTACCATGGGCGACGGATGACAATTGCCATCGGAGCGCACAGGACAACAGTGACGCTTACTTCGGGAATGCCGATTGCTCTGACTTCGCCATCCGGCGTCTTCATGCTGCAGCCGAACCAGCCCATCGAGTTGCCCACAGAACGCCCCGACCTCGACCCAACCGGCGACCTCGCCAGGTGCCGGCCGGCCGCGGCCTCGTCGTCCTCTCCGGCCAATGGGCCGGCATCTGCTGTGGACGGAAATGGCGTGACTGAATGGAAGGCCACCGCGAAGACATCCAGCTTTCAGGTCGATTTTGAGAACCTGTCCTCTCTCCACCCGGAACTTGCGGAGACAAACCGTGCCGTCATTCATTGGGGCGCCGCCCGGCCGAACCACTACAGCGTCAGCGTGTTGACGGCCTCTGGGCATTGGCGGCAGGTTGATTCCGGTTCTGTTGCGAGCCAGGGCGACCTGCAATCAAGTTGGTCGGCGATCCAGGCCGCCGCCATCCGCTTCAAATTCGATGGCGGGCCGGCAGCAAGTATTACCGAACTCGACGTGCCCGCCCCATCGGCACACTGAAGCCGATTCGGCCTTCTGATTCGGCCTTCTGATTTGGCCTTTTGGTTCGGCCTTCTATGGAAGGGCGCTCGAACTCCCTTCATCTTGCTGCACTCGCGATCGGTCCACTGGCCCCTGGCGGCGTGGAGAGCCCGGCGGGCCTTCTCGACAAGGCTCTCGTTCGCCCCGCGGTCCAGGCTCCATCAGGCCTCCGCCATCTCCAGTGTCAGAGCCGCCGGTGTCAGCGCAGCCAGAAAGTCCCGCGCCGCAAAAATCGCCCCGGCCGGCTGCGCGCCCGCGCTCGTGAATCGGCCATCCAGCAGACGCTCCACGGCTTCACATATCAGCGGCGCCGAGAAGGCGTAAATATCGCGACCGCGCGCGCTTGCCCGCCGGATCTTTCCCTCGCGCCTCGCCACAGCATCCACGGCAAAGCGCTGCGCCGAGCGTCCTGTCCCATCCGCCGCCTTCGGAGCCGGCGTGGCCGGATTATGAATGTCGCTGAGTGCGACGCTGCTCAGCCAGGTGCGAACCTCCTCCGCCTTCACATGCCGTGCAAGCAGAATGATTTCTGAGAACGGCGTCTCCACCACCGTCTGCTGGCCGAGCGGATCGCCGAACCTCCACTCCCTCTCCGCACGCGGCGACTGCACGGGCGCCAGCCGTCCCTCCGCGACCACCACCCGCTGCGCCGTGTTCCTGGCGCCTGTCGCCCGCGTACCCTGCGTTGGGTGCCAGCTATCCAGCCC
>DAHVZZ010000009.1:0-2324 GCA_027323785.1 Acidobacterium sp.
CGGAGAAAGCGGCATCTGTTTCCGCTCCTCTGCTGGCGCAGGAGCCGCAGCTGACGCTGATCTTCAAGAACGGGCATCGGCAGACGGTGCGGAATTATGTGCTGACGCCGACGACGGTGATCGATCTGGACGAGACGAGTCAGGGGCGGGAGCGGCAGTTTCCGCTGGCTGATGTGAACATCGCGGCGACGCAAAAGGCCGCGGAGGCCGCGGGGTTGAGCTTCCAGCCGCCGGCGTAGGCATTCTTCTTTCAGACTGCTTTTCCAACTTCCTTTGAGATTTGCATTCGGGGCTTTCGCGCTCCTGGTATTCCCCGCGCCGTGAGCGGTGGAGTATGCTGAATCGATTCACTACGGGGGTTGGAGAGCGATGCGGAAATTTCTGCGGGGGAAAGTGGTGCGAGCGGGGCTGTCTGTGGCCTGTGTGCTGGTGGCGGCAGCGACCGGCTGGGGCGCGGTTCAAACGGGGATGGCTGACGGAGGATCGGGTTCCGGTCCGGCGGCGAATAGGAATTTCAAGGTCGCCGTGTACATTCCGGTGGGCATCGTCGAGAAGATGAACAACCCGCAGTATCTGGAATCGACGTGGAAGCAGATTTCGGCGGGCGTGAAGGTGAATAAGGTTTACATCGAGACGTACCGCAGCCGGGTGATGGCGTCGGGGCCGCTGATCGACAAGGTGAAGAAGTTTTTTGTGGATCACGGGGTAGAGGTGGCGGGCGGGATTGCGTACAGCGACCGGGACTCGGCGCAGTTTCGCTCCTTCAGCTACACGAACCCGGCGGACCGCGCGTATGTGCAGCATGTGGCGGAGTTCACGGCGAAGCACTTCAACGAGATCATCCTGGACGATTTCTTCTTCAACAACACGAAGGACCCGTCGGACATTGCGGCGAAGGGCAATCAGAGCTGGTCGCAGTTCCGGCTGAAGCTGATGGACGAGGTATCGCGCGACCTGGTGATGGGGGCGGCGCGCAAGGTCAATCCGAAGGTGCGGATCATTATTAAGTTTCCGAACTGGTATCCGTCGTTCCAGGGCAACGGATACGACCTGGCGGTGGAGCCGCACATCTTCAGCGGGATTTACACGGGCACGGAGACGCGCGATCCGGTGATCACGGACCAGCAGCTGCAGCAGTACGAGAGCTACGAGATCATCCGCTACTTCGACAACGTGGATCCGGGGCACAACGGCGGCGGATGGGTGGATACGTACAGCATCCGGTATGTGGACCGGTATGCGGAGCAGCTGTGGGACACGATGCTGGCGAAGGCTCCGCAGATCATGCTGTTCGAGTACTCGAACCTGCTGCTGCCGGCGCAGGCGGGGGACCGCTCGGCGTGGGCGAATATGCCGACGAGCTTCGACTACAAGAAGTGGTGGCCGCACTCGACGCCGGATTTCGCGGCGGTGGCGGGTAAGGCGCTGAACGAGATCGATCCGGTGGTGGGCCAGCTGGGGAATCCGCTGGGCGTGGCGGTTTATCGGCCGCTGAACTCAACGGGCGAGGATTTTCTGCCGGTTTATCTGGGCGAGGATGGGATTCCGGTGGAGATGTATCCGGAATTTCCGACGCAGGCGAAGACGGTGCTGCTGACGGCGGCGGCGGCGCACGATCCGGCGATTCTGGCGAAGATCAAGGCGCATCTGATGGCGGGCGGCAATGTGGTGATTACGACGGGGCTGCTGCGGCGGATTCCGAAGGAGATTGCGCAAATCTGCGAGCTGCGGATGCCGGGCGATCAGCTGCTGCCGACGAAGTACTGGGGAGCTTTTGGAGCGGGCAACGGGAACAATCTGGGAACGTCGAAGCCGCTGATGTTCCCCGAGGTGGATTACTTCACCAACGATGCGTGGCCGCTGATTCGTGGAACGGCCAACGGACACGGAGCGCCGATTCTGCTGATGGACCGCTATGGCAAGGGCAATCTGTATGTGCTGACGATTCCGGACAACTACAACGATCTTTACAACCTGCCGGAAGGCGTGCTGAACACGCTGCGGGAATATGTTGGGGAGAATCTGCCGGAGATTGTGAAAGCTCCGAGCCAGGTGAGCCTGATGGAGTACGACAACGGGACGTTTGTGGTGCAGTCGTTCCGGGACGAGCCGGTGACGGTGACGGTGCGGGTGAAGGGCAGCGCGCAGTCGATCCGCAACCTGGTGACGGGCGCAACGGTGAGCGCGGCTGCGAAGGCGAAGTCGACGCTGCCGTGGTGGCAGCGGGGCGGGATTCCGGGAGCGCCGCAGCGGACGAGCTTCACGATCAAAGTGCTGCCGCACAGCTTTGAGGCGTTCTCGGTGCAGGGCGCAGCGAAGTAAGG
>DAHVZZ010000018.1:0-2692 GCA_027323785.1 Acidobacterium sp.
ACGAAACCGCCTCCAACCGCCTCCAGGCCATCTACGAGGCCACCCCCAAAACCTGGATGGAGGATCTCCTGCCGGAAGACGCCGACGGCTCTCATATCGCCCCCCAGGGCCGCGTCATGGAAATGCTCAGCGAGCACACCCTTGAAGGCTGGTTCGAAGGCTATCTCCTCACCGGACGCCACGGCTTCTTCTCCACCTACGAAGCCTTCGTCCACGTCATCGATTCCATGTTCAACCAGCACGCCAAGTGGCTCGAAAAATCCAAGACCGAGCTCCGCTGGCGCGCTCCCATTTCCTCCCTCAACCTGCTCATCACCTCCGTCGTCTGGCGGCAGGATCACAACGGCTTCTCCCACCAGGACCCCGGCTTCCTCGACGTCGTCGCCAACAAGAGCGCCGAAGTCACCCGCATCTATCTCCCGCCCGATGCCAACTGCCTCCTCAGCGTCGCCGACCACTGCCTCCGCTCCACCGAATACGTCAACGTCATCGTCGCCGACAAGCAGCCCCACCTCCAATTCCTCACCATGGACCAGGCCGTCCTCCACTGCACCAAAGGCATCGGCATCTGGGATTTCGCCAGCAACGACAGCGGCGATGAGCCGGACGTCGTACTCGCCTGCGCCGGCGATATTGCCACCATGGAAGCCCTCGCCGCCGCCGCCATCCTTCGCGAGCGCTGCCCGGACTTAAAGTTACGCTTCATCAATGTCGTGGATCTCTTTCGCCTGCAGCCCAATTCCGAACACCCCCATGGCCTCACCGACCGCGACTTCAATTCCCTCTTCACCCGCGACAAACCCATCATCTTCAACTTCCACGGCTACCCGCTCCTCATCCACCGCCTCACCTATCGCCGCGAAAATCACGACCACATCCACGTCCGCGGCTACAAGGAGCAAGGCAACATCAACACGCCCCTGGAGCTGGCCATCATCAACAACGTCAGCCGCTTCAACCTCGCCATGGACATCATTGACCGCATCCCCAAACTCCGCGACGTCGGCTCCCACACCCAGGAGTGGCTCCGCGACCAGATCACCGCCAGCCTCAATTACGCCCACACCTACGGCATCGACCGCCCCGAGATCGCCAACTGGACGTGGCCCGCATGACCCAGCCCACCCCTGCCTGCGGCGATCTCCTGCTGGCCGTCAACAGTGGCTCCTCGTCGCTCAAATTCGGCCTCTACCAGCCTCCCGAGAACGGCGGCGCGGCCCCGCATCCCGATCCCCGCCTCCTGCTCTCCGGCGGCGCCACCGGCATCGGCCACAGCAACGGCCGCCTGCAAGTCCAGGACGCCGCCGGAGCCTCCAAACTCGACCAGGCTTACCGCCTCGGCTCCCAGGGCGAGGCCATGAAGGAGATCCTCGACGCCATCGCCCAATTCGCCGGCCGCCGCCCCGATGTCGTCGGGCACCGTGTCGTCCACGGCGGCCCGCATCTCCGCGAGCACCAGCCCATCACCGATTCGCTCCTCGAACGTCTCCAGGCCGCCGTCCACTTCGCCCCGCTGCACATCCCCGCGGCCATCGCCCTCGTCCGCGAAACACAAAAGCTCCTGCCCCACGCCCGCCAGTATGCCTGTTTCGACACCGCCTTCCACCGCACCATGCCCGAGCACGCCCGCCACTTTGCTCTGCCCCAGCGCCTCTACGACCTCGGCGTCGAGCGCTTCGGCTTCCATGGCCTCTCCTATGAATCCATCGTCACGCGCCTCCGCGCCGAACCCTCTGGCCTGCCCGACCGCGTCGTCTGCGCCCACCTCGGCGCAGGAGCCAGCCTCGCCGCCATCCTCCGCGGCCAGTCCATTGACACCAGCATGGGCATGACCCCCGTCGGCGGCATCCCCATGGCCACCCGCAGCGGCGACTTCGATCCCGGCATCCTGCTCTTCCTCATGCGCACCGAGAACCTCAGCGCCGACCAGCTCGAATTCCTCCTCAACCACGATTCCGGCCTCGGCGCGCTCTCCGGCGGCGAATCCGACATGCGCCTGCTCGAGGAAGCCGCCTCCCGCGGAGACGCCAAAGCTCAGCTCGCCATCGACGTCTTCGCCCACGCCACCCGCAAAATGATCGGCGCTTACGCCGCCGAACTGGGCGGCCTCGATCTGATCGTCTTCACCGGCGGCATCGGCGAACACAGCGCATCCATGCGTGATCGCATCTGTCAGGGGCTCGAATTCCTCGGCATCGCCGGCGGCGACCCCGCCCGCTGCTCCAAAGTCCGCGTTTTCCCCACCCAGGAAGAGCTTCAGATCGCCAGGATTACATGCCGCTTACATTCGTCGGTACTTTAGTCCCGTTCTGCTTTCCGCTCTTTCAACCCCGCGCCGGTTGACGCTCCTTCTTCCCCGCCCCAATAATAAAGATTCGCCTTTTTATCCCGGCAGGGGAATGTGGGAAGCGATCTGCCGTCTCGATCTTCCCGAACCCGTCTCCCGCTGCCCAGACATTCACCCAGCGCTTTGCGCGCGGCCCCCGCCGGCAAACGATCCGGCGTCATGGCCAAGCCGGGCGACAACCGCAGAGAAGGAACGTCCGACGTGACACATCTCAACAGGGCCGGGTATTCACGATGAGCACCGCCGTCGCTGACCCCCGCAAAAATCGGGCGCCAGGTTTCTGGCAGTCCACGAACGGCAAAAAGGCCGTGATGGCCGTAACAGGCTGCATCCTGTTCCTCTTCC
>DAHVZZ010000025.1:0-1644 GCA_027323785.1 Acidobacterium sp.
GCGAAACCCTCGGCGTAGGCCTGCATCAGTCCATACTCGATGCCGTTGTGGACCATCTTCACAAAGTGCCCCGCACCCGCCGGTCCCACGCGCCCCCAGCCCTTGTCCTTGCCCGGAGCCAGCGTCTCGAAGATCGGGCTCAGCCGCTTCACCACTTCCTCGTCGCCGCCCACCATCATGCTGTAGCCCTCTTTCAGGCCCCACACGCCGCCCGACGTGCCCACATCCACGAAGTTGAAACCCTCCGCCGTCAGCGCCTTGTAGCGCCGCTGGCTGTCCTGGTAGTTCGAGTTGCCGCCGTCGATGAACACATCGCCCTTCTGCATCAGCGGCTTCAGCTTCGCAATCGTCTCGTCCACCGGATCGCCTGCCGGAACCATGATCCAGATTGCCCGCGGCGCCGCCAGATTCTTCACCAGATCCGCCAGCGTCGAGACGCCCACCGAACCCGCGTCCGTCAGCCGCTTCACCGCTTCCGCGCTGAAGTCGAAACCGACCACCTTGTGGCCGCCCTCGCGCAGCCGCTCCGCCATGTTGCCGCCCATCTTGCCCAGTCCGATGATTCCCAGTTCCATTGCTTCTCTCCTCGAACGAAATCTGTGAATGCTGCCCTGTCCGAAAACGGAAGACCCGCGCTCAGCGCGAGATCTCTTCCGCCAGCGAAATACCCAGCCGCGCCAGCTCTTCTGTCAGCCGGGCCGCCCCTTCGTACACGATGCCGTGAATCCCCAGCGATGCCGCCGCCGCCACATTCTCCGCGCGGTCGTCGATAAACACCGTCTCCTCCGGATCGCGCTGCAGAACGTCCAGCGCTATTTGATAGATCTTTCTGTCCGGCTTTCGTAACCCCAGATAACACGAGCTGAAGAACGCGTCGAAATCCTCCAGCAGATCGAACCTTGCCAGCCGGTACTCGTTCAGTGCCCGCGACTCATTGTTCACCGTGGCCAGTACATATTCCTCGGATGCCGAAATCTGCCGAAGGATTCCGAGCGCGCTGTCTTCCAGCACCCGCGACTCTCCCTGGATCGCCTCCAGAAATTCCGCCTGGCTGAATCCCCGCGGCTCGTAAAAGACCGTGTGCCGCAGATACTCATCCGCCGACACCGAGTCCGTCTCCCATGCCTGGTCGACCTCCGCGTGGCGTCGCTCGAACTCCGCCGCCTCCCGCTCGCCCATGCCCAGCCGCGCCAGCACCGCTTCCCGCTGCCGTCGGTCCCAGCCGTTGGTGAGCAGCACGCCGCCCACATCCCACAGGATGGTGCTGATGACTTCCATCGCATCTCCGGAATTGCCGAATTTTTGAAGCGTGTTGCCGAGCCTGGGGGAGCCCTTCCGCGCCGATCCTACGGCTTCGCGGCTTCCTGCATGTTGCGTGCTTCGATAGCCTTCACTTTATTCAGCCGCCGCGTGTACCGCTCCACCTGCGACTGGAACTGCGCATTCAGAAATCCATCCACCAGATCGAACGCCAGCGCCGGCCCGATAATCCGCGCCCCCATCACCAGCACGTTCATGTCGTCGTGCTCCACTCCCTGGTGCGCCGAGTAGTGGTCGTGGCACATGCATGCCCGGATTCCGGGCATCTTGTTCGCCGCCACGCACACTCCCACCCCGCTGCCGCATATCAGAATCCCCCGCTCC
>DAHVZZ010000026.1:0-2698 GCA_027323785.1 Acidobacterium sp.
TCGCCTTTATCGGCGGCCTGATGTCCGATCAGGGATCGACGGGCGGCGATATCTATCTGATACCGGCAAGCGGTGGCCAGCCGGTGGATGTCACACCGGGCCGTCCGGCGACGCCGCAGTGGTTCGAGTGGCTGAATGGCGACACTCTGCGCGTGGTGGAGACCAGGGGTGGGTCGGCACATCTGTTCGACTACGAACTGGGTGAGCGGCAGGAGTCGCCGAAGGACAATCTGACCTTTCCCGCATCGATTGGAGCGGGCGAGCTGGAGATGCGCGTTTCGACGGCAAAGAATGGCGAGGTCGCCTTTATCGAATCGTCCTTTGCGAAACCGCCGGAGGTGTGGGCGGGCAAACTGTCGGCCCTGCAACAGATTACGAACGTGAATGAGGGGCTGAAGCCGGTCTGGGGCAAGGCGAAGTCCATCGACTGGACCAATGAGGGATTCAACGTGCAGGGATGGCTGCTGCTGCCGGCGGACTACAACCCGGCGAAGAGGTATCCGATGGTGGTCTACATTCACGGAGGGCCATCGGCGGCGAATATGTCACGGTGGCCGTGGGCGGGATACGGGCCAGCGCCATTCTCGGCGATGAATTACTTTGTGCTGATGCCCAATCCCCGGGGCAGCTTTGGGCAGGGAGAGAAGTTCGCCGAGGCCAACCGTAAGGATTTTGGGCACGGCGATCTGCGCGACATTCTGGCGGGAATCACCGCCGTGGAGAAGCAGTATCCGGTGGACGACAATCGCGTCGGCATCACCGGCTGGAGCTATGGCGGATATATGACGATGTTCGCCATCACGCAGACGCACCGCTTCCGGGCGGCGGTTTCGGGGGCGGGGCTCTCGGACTGGTTGAGCTATTACGGGGAAAACTCCATCGACCAGTGGATGATTCCGTTTTTCGGGGCGTCGGTTTACGACGATCCGGCTGTTTACGCGAAAAGCTCGCCGATCAACTTTGTCCGGAATGTGAAGACGCCGACGCTGATGGTGGTGGGCGACCGGGATGGGGAATGCCCGGCGCCGCAGTCGTTTGAGTTCTGGCACGCGCTGCACGACCTCGGGGTGACGACCGAACTGGTGGTCTATCCCAATGAAGGGCATGGGTTTGAGAAGCCGAAGGACCGGATCAATGTGCTGGAGCGCGCGATTGGCTGGTTCAATGAGTACATGCCCGCGGCGCAGTAAACAGCGGAGGGCACGAGTGCTTTGGGGGAGGGGCGAGAACGCCGCCGGAAAGGACGGAATCTGGGAAGCCGGCAGGACGCCGGAATTCGTTTGAAGGGCTGATTTCGCTGCTGGCTGCGCCTTGTGCTTCGTCCCCTTTCGTTTGTTATCCTGAATCACCCGGTATTTTCAGCAGCGGATGGCATCTGTGCGCATCGGGAGGAGGGCGAGGCCGCCGCGTGGCGGAGCCGTCCCGCAGCCGGTGTGGTTTCCGGGAGCAGATGCGATTCGCTGTGGCGTTTCGACCGCCCGAGCAGCCTGACTGCTCAGGCGGGGAGGTTTCATGCGGCGGTTTCTTGCTTTTGTGGTCGTGTTTGCGTTTTCGTTTCCAGTCGGTCTTTCCCTTGTGGGCTGCGGACATAATCCCAGCAACTACTGCGTGAAGAATGGCCATGCTTATGGCGTGAAGACGTCACAGGCCGTATATGCCACCATGCAGCCGGAGACGACGGGCCTTTCTCTGGCATGGGGGCAGACAGCGAATGTCTCGGAGCCCCAGGCTTTCACCTGCCTCGGGTCGAATGCGGAGATCAGCGCCTGGCACTATGCCAGTTCGAACCTGCTGCTGGCCGATATTTCCCCGTCGGGGCTGGTCTGCGCGGGGACCTGGAATCGCAACAGCCCCGGCGGAGTTCCGAACTTCACGATCTGCACACCGCCATCGGGATCGACGTTGTCGGAGTTCAAGGGCTGCACGGGGACAAGCTGCGGCACGGTGCAGATTACGGCGACGGGCGGAGGCGTGACCACCAACCCGGTGAACGTCTACGTACACCCTCCCATCACATCGATGACAATTCCCAGTCAGGCGGCGTGCGTCTCGCAGGGAGACACGCTGACGGACAATAAGGGCCAACCCTTATCGTTATTGGCGGAAACTACGGTGACCGGGCCGGGAGGGGTGACGCTGTGCAGTCCCAGCACGGTCGCCTGCACCAGTCCGGCTGCCGACATCGGAACGATTCAGTACACAGCCGTGGCCAATACCGTCGTCAATATCAACAACACGACGAATCCGACGGCGACCAATCCGGTGACGGGCAATACCGGGGGAAGCACTGGAAACCCGAATGGAATTGCGACAGCGAATCTTCCGGGATCGACGATCATCAACGCCACCACATCAGATGTGACTTCGGCGGCAGGCTATTTTTCCACCTGCCCACCGCAGAAGATCGCCCTGTCGATCAACGGTTCGCCATCGGCGACGGTGACAGCAAGCTCGACGCAGACGGTGGTGGCGAAGGTAACAGACACGAACGGGAACGGGATCACCGGTCTGAATCTCAGCTATTCCTCGACCGAGCCGCAGAACCTGACGATCAACACGAGCGGACTGGTGACGGCGGTGTTCCCGAGCCATGCCACCGTAACAGCCGTGTGCCGGCCGCCGGGTTGCAATCCGGCGCCTTCCAACCTGATAGGCGTACTCGGCAACGGTATGCCGGTTGCGGGGAATCGGGTTTCGG
>DAHVZZ010000050.1:0-2307 GCA_027323785.1 Acidobacterium sp.
GCGGTCTGGTTACCGGCTGAGGAGGTGATCTGGTCGATGGTCTGCTCCAGAGCCTTGCGGTTGGAGGTGTAGCGGGAGACGAGGCGGAGGCGGCCGTTGAACTGCATGACGGCGAAGGAATAGCGGACTTTGGGCAGCGGCCTGGCATCGGCAGGCTGCTCGTTTTTGCGGCGTGATCTGCCTTTGCGCGGCGGTTTGAAGCCGGGCAGCGATCGGAGGATGCGGTCAGCGATTTTGCGGGAGGCTTTGGCGGCTCCGGGATAGAGGCGGTCGAAGACGAAGGTGATGCGGTGGGACTCGTCGGCGTTGGTGACGAGGTGCAGGTCTTTGAGATGGACGGTCTGACCGTTGTCGGTGACGACCAGTTGAGTGGGTTTGAGGTCGAGGATGGGCTTGCCGCGGCGGTTGCGGACGACCATGTCGAGGTTGACCTCGTTGACGGTCCTGCTGAAGGAGGTGGGAGCAGAAGTGGGCGGAGCGGAAGTGCCCTGCGCGGACGATGGTGCTTTGGCGGGGGGCTTCGGATGGGAGGTAGTGGATTGCGCCAGGCAGGGAAGCGCAGCGGCCAGGGCGAGAACGGCACTGGCATGAAGCAGGTCGTGGGTGGTCCAAGGGACAAGTCTGAACATCGCGGGCTCCCATTTGAGATCCGATGCGGCGTGTTTCGCGCTATCAGGGAAGCGTATTACCGATCGGGACCAGGATAGTCGCTGAGAGAGATAACTGCAACCAGAGTGGCGGCAAAGAGAAAACTTTGGAGTGAAAGCGTGTACTGATGCACCAGGGCGCGCCGAGAGGTTGAGCCGCCCACTTAGGCTCATGGTTATCCGAGGGTAACAGGCCGCGGTAACTGGCACCGAGAACCTGAGTGCGGAGGGGAGGGTGCGCCGCGCGTAACCGGTCCAGGGCGGAGGCGCGGCACGAGCGGCTGGCGTATCCATTTACAATCAAAGGGTGGAAGCCACTGAACCGATGATCCGCGCCGAGAATCTCGGCAAAACGTACCACACCGGCAAGCTGGAAGTGCCGGCGCTGAAGGACGCCACGTTTTCGGTGGCGCCGGGAGAATTTGTGAGCATTGTGGGGCCGTCGGGCTCCGGGAAGTCGACGTTGTTTTATTTGCTGGGCGGGCTGACGCGGGCGACGACGGGCAAGGTGTTCATCGGGGGCGTGGATTTTTCGGCGCTGGACGACGGGGAGCGGACGCAGATGCGGCGTGCGCGGATTGGGTTTGTGTTTCAGAAGTTCAATCTGCTGCCGACGCTTTCGGCGCGGGACAACATCGAGATTGCGTGGGACATTGCGGGGCAGAAGCGGCCGATGGATCGGGCGTTTCTCGACCGGCTGACCGATCTGTTGTCGATTTCGGCACGGATGAACCATCGGCCGTCGGAGCTTTCGGGCGGGGAGCAGCAGCGGGTGGCGATTGCGCGGGCGCTGATTACGCAGCCGGCGATTGTGCTGGCGGACGAGCCGACGGGGAATCTGGACACGGAGAACTCGGACGCGGTGCTGAGCATGCTGCGGCAGTCGAACCGGGAGTTTAAGCAGACGGTGCTGATGATTACGCACAATCCGGAGGCGGCGTCGATTGCGGACCGGATCATCCATATGCGGGACGGGAAGATCCGGGGGATCGAGCAGGGGCAGGGGCATGTGGGGGAGCACGTCTGGTAAGGGTTTACCGGGTAGTGACTGGCGGCGGCGGGGATATGGCCAGGGGATAAAAATTTAACCTGGGGAGAAAATCGACGTCACTGCGCGTCGTGGCGCGCTAGACTTAATCAGGGATTCCCTGAAAAAAAACCGAAATGGCCACTACAGTATCGACGCACGCCGACATTTCTGCCGAGGCTCAGAACGGTACAGCCGGGCCCGGGAACAGTATTCACGATCTGCTGACGGAGAAAGCGAACGAAGCCACGCGAGGGCTGGACACGCGCTCGGCGCTGGAGATCGCGCGGATCATCAACCAGGAAGACCAGAAGGTCGCCAATGCGGTCAAGAAGGCGCTGCCTGAGATCGCGAAAGTGATCGACATGGTGGCCCATTCGCTGCGCGAGGGCGGGCGGCTGATCTACGTGGGAGCGGGATCGAGCGGGCGGCTGGCGGCGCTGGACGCGTGCGAGATACCGGCGTATTTTTCGACGAGCCCGCAGACGGTGCAGTACATCATGGCGGGCGGCCCGAAGGCACTGGCGTCGCCGGTCGAGGTGAACGAGGATTCGGAAGAGCTGGGGCAGCGGGATATCGCGCGGCGGCGGCCATCGCGGAAGGATGTGGTGATCGGGCTGTCGGCGAGCGGGC
>DAHVZZ010000420.1:0-6917 GCA_027323785.1 Acidobacterium sp.
CCGCCGGTGGTCTGGGCCACCTGTCTCATAAACGAGTTCTCCAGACCCTCCTCCGTCATAAACATCTGGGCGGGTGACTGCCTCTTGCCAGGATTTATATTCGGCGGCGTACGGAAGTCGAGCGACATCTTGAGTCCCCGCGAATCCACGGGATACACGGCCACCCGCCCCAGCGCCAGCAACGAATCCATCTGCTCTACCAGCGGGGTATAGTCGTACTCAGCCGCGATCACGCCCGTCCGTCCGGCGCCTGGCAAGATGGGTGGAAATGCCCCCGTAAACCAGATCAGGTTCTTTCGCCCAGGAATCGTGCTCAGATACCTGCCCAATTCGTCCATTGCCTGGATGGTCAGGAGCACGCGCATGTTCATTTGGGCACCGCCCGCCGGGGACATCGTCATTTGCACGTATTGCTTTTGGGTCAGCGGTGTCGCGTACACCGAAGCATTCGATGCGGCGCTTCCCCAGGGCGTGAGGGAGGGATCCATATACGACGAGAACAGCGCATCCGTCCGCTTGCTCCTGAGGAGGCGCTCCAGCGTGCCGGGTTTCGCATTGAATCCCTGCAGCATCTCCAGCCGGCCGCCCAGCGTGAAGACCGCTACCCGCGTGCCCTTTGGAATCGACTGCAGATATTTCAGCAGGCGCGTGCGGATGTAGACCTGGTCGTTGTAGGGCGTATTCAGCGAATCCAGCAGGATGACGACCGCGGCCGATTGCAGCGTGTAGCGCGGCTGATTGCTGTAGACTCCGGGCGGCAGATGCTGCGGTCCGGTGGCGACGCGCAGCGCGTCCGTGGCTCTGTGCTCCCTAAAATAGGTGATCCGCTGCGGCTTGCCGTTCTCGAAGACCCGGAACTCCGACTCCGGCAGGCCCAGCACCGGCTTGCCGTGGTTCATCACCACTACGTCTTCCAGGACCAGATTGCTCTGCATGTGGAAGAGCGGAACTCCGTGTCCGTGCCGCGGATTCGCCTGAGTTTTTGCCTGCTTTGCGCAGGCACTGCCTGCCGTCGCCAGGAGCAGCGCGCAAACCGCCAACCGACGTGAGCCGTGCATTTGGCCCTCCACCCCTTCGACGCAGCTCTGCAGCAAAAGACCCGCCGTTTTGGGAAATAACCCTTCTTTTATCGATAAGTCATCAATAACCAGGTATTCAAGCCTGAGCCTATCCGGCAGATAAGGACCGGAAACCCGGGAACACAGAATCTTACACAAAAGGAAAGAGCCCTGTCCGCTCTGCGCGGACAAGGCTCATTTATTTTCCAGTGTGAAAGTTTCTATGATCCGGAACTTAGCTGGCTCCGGAGGAGTGAATGTGGTTTTGGTTTAGCCGACTTTTGCGTGGACCAGGGGCATTTCGACCAGGTGCTCGCTCAGGAACCAGGTCTGCATCTCGTTGGCGCGCAGGACGTCGCTGACCAGCATGTCGTTGGTGCCGCTGTCCCCCAGGTCCTGCGCCTTCTCGGCCAGATCGCGCGTGTCTTTGATGATGAGCGCATGCGCCTCCAGCAGGCGCGAAATCTGCACGGGAACCTCCTCCCGGCCCTTTGGCGGACGCTCGAGGCGGGTGAGCTCGGCGACGTCGTGGGCCATGGCGACGCTGACGCCGCCAAGGATCTGAATGCGCTCGGCAATCAGATCCACCAGCTCCACCTGTTCGGAGAAGTGCTTATCGAAGAGCAGGTGTAGCTGATAAAAGGTCGGTCCTCCCACCTGCCAGTGCGATTTCTTATAGAGATCGCGCAGCGAGGCGGTATCGGCCAGCAACAGGTTCAGGCGCTCGCAAATTTCCCGGCGCGCGTCTTCGCCCAGGCCGATCGGCAGATCGCGGATGACCGTGCCAAACTGCTGAATTTCCTTCGCATTCTGACGCCACTGCGGTGAGACCAGATCCATCCCCCGATTCCCCATTTTCCGAGCTGGTGCACTCATATGCGTTTTCCTCCTTGCGGGATTGGATGCGCCGTGGCGGGAGATTTCGCGTCGCCGGCGTGCTCTCCGCGCCATAAATTGGGGCACAAAATCGCTCCGGTGACAGCGGGCACAGCTCCGGATCGGCGGGCCGCGTTACCCTTGCACCATGCCGGAAGTGAACGCCACCCTTTCCTCTGCCGCCTTTGCCCCCGCCCGAGCGATTCTGGAGAAGGCGATCGCCGAGCGCGCTTTTCCCGGCGCCGCTTACGGAGTCCTGCATGGGGGCAGGATCGCAGCGCTGGAGGCGGTGGGCCGGTTCACCTATGATCCCGATTCGCCGGCCATCGAGCCGGATACGGTCTTCGATCTGGCCAGCGTGACCAAGGTGGTGGCCACGACGGCCGCCGCGATGCTGCTGATCGACCGGGGCCTCTTCAACCTCGATACAAGGGTTGGCGACATCCTGCCCGGGTTTGTGGTCGGTATGGCGCCGGGCGGCGGCAAGGATCGCGTGACGCTGCGGATGTTGCTGGCGCATACGTCGGGGCTGGTGGGCTATGCTCCACTGTTTCGCGCCTGTACGACCCCGGCGGCGCTGCTGCGGGAGATTCTGCAGCTGCCGCTGGAAGCGCCTCCGGGGAGCCGCACCGAGTATTCCGATTTCGGATTTATTTTGCTGGGAAAGATCATCGAGATTCTGGGCGCCCGCCCGCTGGATGAACTCTGCGCGGGGGAAATCTTTGCGCCGCTGAGCCTGAACTCGACGCGGTTCTGCCCGCGCGCCGATCAGCGTCCGTATATTCCGCCGACAGAAGAGGACACGACGTTTCGCCACCGGGTGATTCAGGGAGAAGTGCAGGACGAGCACGCGTTTGTTCTGGGGGGCATCGCCGGACATGCGGGACTGTTCTCGAATGTTCGCGATTTACTGCGTTTTGCGCAGTGCATTCTGGAGCAGGGACGAGCGCCCGGCGGCGCAACCGTGTTCCATGAGCAGACGATCCGGCGGTTTACGACGCGGCAGACGGAATCGCAGGACGGAAATGGAGACGTCAGCCGCGCGCTGGGCTGGGATGTGCCGACGGGGGAATCGTCTTCGGGGCATCATTTCGGGCCGCGGTCCATCGGGCATCTTGGGTATTCCGGCACGTCGCTGTGGATCGACCCGGATCAGTCGCTGGCGGTCGCGCTGCTGACGAATCGCACCTGGCCGGACCGTTCCAGCAACGCGATTCGGCAGGTACGACCGGCCTTTCACGACGCAGTGGTAAAAGCGCTCTCCACTTTAAGCTGACTTACTCGCTCGCCGGCTCATTCTTCTTTAGTCCCAGCTCGGCCATGGCTATCTGGAGGTCGACCCAGGCTTCCTTCTTTTGGCGGGGATCGCGGAGCAGATAGGCCGGGTGATAAGTGACGATGAGTTTGGAGCCGCGCGCCTGGTGGATACGTCCGCGCAGAGCGTTGAGCGGACTCTTCCCGCCCAGCAGATAGGTGGCCGCCGTTGCGCCCAGCGCCACGATCACCTCGGGCCGGATGACATCGATCTGGCGGAAGAGGAAGGGCGAACAGGTGTGCGCCTCCTGCGGCTCGGGCACGCGGTTTTGCGGCGGGCGACACTTCACGATGTTGGCGATGTAGACCTGATCGCGGCGGAGCCCCATGGCGGTGATCATGTTGTTGAGGAGCTGACCAGCGCGGCCAACGAACGGCAGTCCCTGGGCATCCTCGTCCGCGCCGGGGCCCTCGCCGACGAACATCAGGCGCGCGTTGGGGTCGCCGTCGCCGAAGACGATGGTGTGCCGGCCAGCGGCCAGCGGGCAGCGCTGGCAGTCGCCAATCTCTTCGCGGATTGCCTCCAGAGCCGCCGCCTTCTGTCGCGGGGGAACGAGCGCGCTGGGTTGTTCCACGGTGGGCGGCATCAGGACGGAGGTCTTCGGCATTCTCTCCTCGGGTTCCGCGGCAGGCGCGGATGGAATGGGTGCTTGATATGTCGCTGTATTGGTTACAGACTCTTCGATGAGCGCCGCCGGCGCGGCTCCGCGGCGGTAGAAGTCGAAGACGCCGAGATCGCGGTAATAGGCGATCCGCGCCCGCACGGCTTCCTGGGTTTCAGGAGAGGGCTTTGGTGTCAAACGTCAGTCTCCCGGCGCCACAGAGAAATCGGAATCGGACTCGGCGAGCAGCTTTCGGGGGCGTCGGAGCGTGAGAATCTCGCTCAGGATCTCGTCGGCCAGTTCGCGCTTGGCCATTTCGGGCAGTTCAATCGAGCGTTCGCGGGTGAGGAAGGTGACGGCGTTGCGGTCGGAATCGAAGCCGAGGCCTGCCCGGGAGACATCGTTGAGAACGATGGCGTCGGCGCCCTTGCGCATGAGCTTGGCGCGGCCGTGGGCCACCACGTCTTCGGTTTCGGCGGCGAAGCCGATGATGAGCATACCGTCATGCCGGCGCTGCACCACTTCCGCCAGAATGTCCTGGGTCGGTTCCAGTTCCAGAGTGAGCGGTCCGCTGCGGCGCATTTTTTGTGCGGCCTGGGCGCGCGGCTTATAGTCCGCCACGGCCGCGCACTTAATCACAATAGTGGATTCGCGCATCCGCGCCAGTACGGCATTGCGCATCTCCTCGGTGGTGGTGACGGGAACCACTTCGCATCCGGCGGGGGCATGCAGCGCGGTGGGCGCGGAGACGAGAATGACGCGGGCTCCTCGGCGCTGCGCGGCCTCGGCCATGGCGTAGCCCATCTTTCCGCTGGAGCGGTTGCCGAGAAAGCGCACCGGATCGAGGGCCTCGCGCGTGCCGCCGGCGGTGACCAGCACAGTTTCTCCGGCGAGGTCGTTGTGGTGCTGGAGGATGTCGAGCACGGCTTTCAGGATGGCCTCGTTGGAAGCCAGGCGGCCCGCGCCCTGCATGCCGCAGGCGAGATAACCGCTCTCCGGCGGGACGATGCGCACGTTGCGGTTTTCGAGCGTCTGCAGATTCGCGCGGGTGGCGGGATGCTCCCACATATTGACGTTCATCGCGGGAGCCACGATGACGGGGGCTTTGGTAGCCAGGTAGAGGGTGGTGAGGAAGTCGTCGGCGATACCGTGGGCGAATTTCGCCAGGGTGTTGGCAGTGGCGGGAGCGACGACCAGCGCGTCGGTGGTCTGCGCCTCGTCCATGTGCTCAATGGCGGAGGCCGCGTCGGCGCCGGGAGCGTCAGCGGCGTCCCACAGGCCGGTGACGACCTTGTGCCCGGTGAGCGCGGCGAAGGTGAGCGGCTGCACGAAATGCTGCGCGCTTTCGGTCATGACCACGTGGACATCCAGCGCCTGCTTCTGCAGGTCGCGCACCAGTTCGGGGATTTTGTAAGCCGCAATGCCGCCCGTTACGCCAACCGTGACTCGCATACTTTGATCTTAGCTCCAGTTCGCAGGCGGGCGCTCCGGTGGCGGGAGAGGCACCTGCGTGGTCGATGGCGTCAACTCGCCCGGCGAACGCCGTGAAGGCTACAGGGCGAACCTGGGCACGTCCGGGCCGGGCACTTCCGGGCGAACCGGCGAGGCGTTTTCAGCCCTGACGTAGGCGATTTTGCCGGCGGCGATCTCGTCCTGGGCCACGCGGCAGGCTTTAGCCGAGGGGCTGGTAACCAGGGGCTCCGCGCCGTTCTGCAGCTGCCGCGCGCGGCGCGCCGCCACCAGCACGTAGCGGAAATTGCTGTCGTATTCGCGTTCGATGCTCATCGCTGATCCTCCGGGAATGAAGCCGTGGCCGCGCTCGTCATCCCGCTTCGGGGACCAGCACACCAAATGCCTCCAGCACGGGACGAACCCGAGCCTCGGAATTGGCCTGCCGGCATCCCTCCGCGATCTCGATTTGCCGCCGCGCGTCCGCCGAAGCTTCGCCGGAAATTCCGTCCCGGTGGAGTCGTTCGGCTGCCACGACGGCGGCCATTTCTTCTACGGCGCGGTCCAGAATATCGTTGACGAGAATATAACCATAATCGCGGTAATTCTCAATCTCCTGTTTCGCCTTGGCCAGTCTCTTGCGGATAATGGTCTCCTGCACACTGCCTTCAGCACGGCTGCGGTTGCGCAAACGGTAGGCCAGGATGTCAGGCGACGGCGGCATTAAGAAGATGGATACGGCCTCGGGCATGCGGCGCCGGACCTGAGCCGCGCCCTGGACGTCGATGTCCAGCAGGAGATCCTTGCCCTGGGCAAAGGCCTCGCGCAGCGTGGAGCGGGCGGTGCCGTAGTAGTTGCCGAAGACCTCAGCGTATTCGAGGAACTCGTCCTGGCGGATCATTTGCTCGAAGCGGTCGCGGGTGGTGAAGTGGTATTCGCGGGAGTTGACCTCGGAGCCGCGCGGGCCGCGGGTGGTCCACGAAACGGAGAAGTCGAGGCCGGTGACCAGCGAGCGGAGCTGGTTCACGATGGTGGATTTGCCCGAGCCCGAAGGCGCCGAAATAATGAACAGGATTCCCGCCAAGCCTCTTTCTCCCTCTTGCCGCGGCTGGTTTTGGGGCCGCTTTTGCGCGGACGCTCCGCGTTTTACTCCAGATTCTGTACCTGCTCGCGGGCCTTTTCGATTTCCGACTTCATCCCCAGGCCGCATTCGGTGATGCGGGTTCCGTTGCCGGCGACGCCGCTGGTTTTGGAGAGCAGGGTGTTGGCCTCGCGATTCATCTCCTGCAGCAGGAAATCGAGCTTCTTGCCCACTTCCCCGCCCTGATCGAGCAGGCCGGTGAAGTGGTCGATGTGGGTCCGCAGGCGCGCCACTTCTTCCTCGACGTCGCTGCGCTCGGCGATGAGCGCGGCCTCCTGCAGGATTCGATCCTGATCGAAGCCGCCGTCGAGCATGGTCTTCAGGCGCTGGTTGAGGCGCTCGAAGTAAGCCTGCTGCACCTTTTCGCGGAGTTGGGCCGCTTCGTCGACCAGAGCGCGCAGCTTCGCCATGGCGGCGCGCAGCTCATCGGCCAGGACCGCGCCTTCCTGGGCGCGCATCGCGTTCAGGGAATCGATC
>DAHVZZ010000078.1:0-2875 GCA_027323785.1 Acidobacterium sp.
GTAGCGGCGCGGGCCTTCGGCGTAGATGGTGTCAAAGGCGAGCGAGGATTTGCCGGAGCCGGAGACGCCGGAGACGACGGTGAGCTTCCCGTGGGGGATGGAGCAGTCGATGTTCTTCAGGTTGTGGGTCCGCGCGCCGCGGATGATGATTTCGTCGGTCAAGGAGATTCCGGGAGCCTGCATTATGGGTGAAGCCTTAGAGCGATCCGGAGGCTTCGAGAAAAAATTATCCAGTCTGATTATAGAAGGGCAGCGGGGCGGGATGTTTAGAGGAGCGGGATTGCCGAGGAGGGCAGGGGTAGCGGGGGATGTTCGCTGATTTGATACCCGGTGGGGCTAAGAGACAGATTTTGAGGCGGATTCACAGGAGAGGCGGGCTATATTCAAAGGGGCGATTCTCACGACCTTGCTCAGGCCGTGGCAAAAAGCAGCGCAAACAGCGGACGCACGGCTCTGGACGAACCGGAGGACGCGGTGTCTGTGACCGACTCCGCGGTGGCGGACGATGCGGCGGAGGGATTTTACCGTCCGCAGGCTGGCCCGTCGGCGGAGGTGCGGAAGCCGCGCCGGCTGCAACGGGACGCGAATGCGGAAGCCGACGATGGCGAGCCGTTTTTGCGGACACGGAGACGCGTGCGGGTGCAGCGTGGGCTGCTGCCCGCGTGGACGCGGACGCGCTGGGGGCGGGGCGTGGTTGCTGCCGGGGTATTGGCGGCGGCCGGCACGGCTGTGATGGCTGTGCTGGCGGCGAACCATTTCCTCCATCACGATGCGCGGTTCCGGATTGAGTCGGCGCAATCGATCACAACCCAGGGCAATCGGGAGCTGACGCGGGGGCGGGTGCTGGCGGTGTTTGCGCCGGACATTGGGCGGAACCTGTTCGATGTGCCGCTGGCGGAACGGCGGGCGGAGATGGAGAAGCTGCCGTGGGTGGAAGAGGCCACGGTGATGCGGGTGCTGCCGAACCGGCTGCGGGTGAGCGTGAGAGAACGGCGGCCGGTGGCATTTGCCGAGGTGGATGGGCGGATCGAACTGGTGGACGCGGCTGGAGTGCTGCTGGCGATGAGCCCGCAGGAGATGGCGGCGCGGCACTATTCGTTTCCGGTGGTGAAGGGGCTGAATCCGCGGGAGCCGCAGGAATTGCGGGCGGCGCGGATGCGGCAGTACGAGGGATTCCTGAGCGCGCTGGACGCGGGCGGGCAGAATGTGTCGGCGAAGCTGAGCGAAATCGATCTGACGGACCCGGAAGATGTGAAGGCGACGGTTTCGGCCAGCGGGAAGGATCTGCTGCTGCACTTTGGGCACCGGGACTATGCGGCGCGCTGGCAGAATTACGTGGCGCACGTGGCGGAGTGGGAGGCGCGCTATCCGAATCTGGCGGGGGTGGATTTGCGGTACCGCAACGAAGTGGTGCTGAAGATGGCGGCAGACGCGGGGAAGAGCGGGGCAAAGAAGCCAGTCCAGGAAGCCGCGAGGCATGAGGCTGTGCGGCGAAGCGCGCAGCATGTGCGACGGAGGCGGCCATGAGCCAGCAGCCCGAAGAGGTATTCGCCGTACTTGACGCCGGGAGCGCGACGGTGCGGATGCTGGTGGCGGAGGTGGAAGACGGCGCGCTGCGGTATCGCGGGCACGGAATTGCCAAAGCGGAGGGCATGCGGCGGGGGCTGATTGCGGATCTGCGGCCGGCGGCCGGAGCGATCAATCAGGCGGCAACGATGGCCGAGCAGCTTTCGCAGACGGCGATTGAGCGATGCATCGTGGCGGTGGGCGGGCCGCATATCCGGGGAGTGAACAGCCGGGGCGGCATCAGCCTGGGAACGCGGCTGCGGGAGATCACGAAGGAAGACGTGCGGGCGGCGGTGGACCGGGCGCGGTCGATCTCGCTGCCGGCGGACCGGGAGATTCTGCACCTGCTGCCGCAGCAGTTCATTCTGGACGATCAGCCGGGGATCCACGATCCGGTGGGGATGGTGGGGAACCGTCTGGAGGTGAACCTGCACCTGGTGACGAGCCTGGCGAGCGCGCAGCAGAGCATCGTTACGTGCGCGAATAAGGCGGGAATCGAGGTGCGGGAGACGGTATTCGACGCGATCGCGGCGGCGGAGGCCACGCTTTCTGCGGACGAGCGGGAGATGGGCGTCTGCCTGATGGATATCGGGGCGGCGACTTCGGAGCTGGTGGTGTTCTTTGAGGGCGCGGTGGCGCATACGTCGGTGGTGCCGATCGGCGGAGATCACTTTACGAACGATCTGGCCGTAGGGCTGCGGGCAACGCATGCGGAAGCGGAATGGCTGAAGTGCAATTACGGGCATGCGGTGGTGACGGCGGTTCCGCAGTCGAACGACGTGGAAGTGGAAGGGCTGCCGGGGCATGAGCCGCGGCTGGTGAGGCAGCGGCTGATCGCCGAGATTCTGGAACCGCGGGCCCGGGAGCTTTTTCAGATGCTGCGGGACAATCTGCGGCAGGGCGGAGTGCTGGAGGCGCTGGGAGCGGGATGCGTGCTGACCGGAGGCGGGGCGCTGCTGGCGGGTCTGCTGGATACGGCGGAGAGCCTGCTGCGGGTGCCGGCGCGGGTGGCGACGCCGGTGCGGCTGTCGCAGATGCCGTCAGAACTTTGCACGCCGGAGTACGCGGTGCTGACAGGAAGCTTGTTGTATGCCCACCGCACGAGCCTGATGCGTGCGGCGGAAAACCAGGGTCTGCGCGCCAAGCTGCGCGCGATATTTGCAGGAAGCATTTGAAGAATGGAGTGAATACCGATGAATCAACCTGAAGAAATTCGAATTCAGTATCACGACGAAATCCCCCGCGGCGCGAAGATCAAGGTCATCGGTGTGGGGGGCGGCGGCGGGAACGCGGTGAATCGCATGATCGC
>DAHVZZ010000082.1:0-3607 GCA_027323785.1 Acidobacterium sp.
GAACTGCTGGTGAGCCGTCTGGAAAAAGTACGGAACAACGCCGAATTCCTTCTCAATATGAATTCGCTCTAGCCCTGGCGCGCGGTCATTCCTGGCCGCGCCGATCCAGCGGAACCGCAAGAGCATCCACCCCAGGCGCGGCCTCACAGCCGCGCCACTTCTTTTCCAGCGGCCAAAATCGCCTGCCCGCCAGCCTGCCGCGACAGCCGGCGACGACGCACCCCTGTGCCAATTTGGAAATAGGTTCCCGCCCCGTTCCGAAGGCGGAATGAGGTGAGGGAATTCTCATCATTTCCCCTCATGACATCCAGGAAACCTCTTACGCTCGGTGCATGGAGGAATGAACCATGCAGGCAGGAACCAATACGGCAGGGCC
Organism: Acidobacterium sp.; assembly: GCA_027323785.1. Taxonomy (GTDB): domain Bacteria; phylum Acidobacteriota; class Terriglobia; order Terriglobales; family Acidobacteriaceae; genus Palsa-343. The sequence continues at coordinate 377 of DAHVZZ010000082.1, forward strand.
AGCCGCTGGAGAGGATCTGCGCAATATTCTGGGCCGTTTTCAGGCCTGGACTGACACCGCGCCGGCGCACGCCAATCGCCACGGAAGCCCTATAGGAGAGGACGGCGTCCGCGAGCTTTCCCGCGAGGAAGCCCTGCGGCAGCTGAGGAAGCGGCGTGCCGCTGCCGCGGAGCGCAGGGCAATACCGACAGCGGCCGCAGTCTCCACCCCGCCGGCAACGGAACTGGGCGCCGGTGCGCCAGTACCGCCCATGGCCGCTGCCTCCGCGCAGTTGGCGCGTCTGGAACCCGCCCTGATGGGGCTGCCGGAACAGCCGGTCGCTGCAGCGAAGCCGCCGCTGGCGAAGACTCCTGCGCCGAAGGTGAAGACAGATTCGCTTGCCGCCAAGCCCGTCCGCCCGGCAAAGCACACTCGTGCAGGGAACATTGGGGAGGATGCTCCCAGCGCCGCGAAGACCACGCCTGGCCTCAGAACGCGGGCCATTGCGAAGGGGAGCCCCACGGCGAAGGCAAAGAAAGCGAAGAAGGCGGCTCCGCCAAACAGGGAAGCGAGCGCGCCCAGGCTGCGCATCGCAGAAAAGAAGCAGTCGCATATCCCCCCGAACGAGTTTCGGCAGGTGCTGGCGAAAACTGTGCGCGACAAGAACCCTCCGCCGGAAAAAGCAGCCACAGCGAAGAGAGAGAAACCTGCGGAACGCGAGTTGCGAGTATCGGTGCGGCTGACGCCTGTTGAAGAACGCCGGCTACAGCAGTACGCTGCAAAGGCTGGCCTCACGGTGTCAGCTTACCTGCGGAAGAGAGCGCTGGAAGCGGAGGAAATCGAAGACGACAAACCAGTGCAGCAGCTGGAGATGGTTGCGGTGCCGCGGCTGCCGGGAAGAGCTGCGCCGGCGACAGCGCCTCAGCCGGCCAGGAGCGGACTGGGCGACTGGCTCACGCTGCTTCGCAACCGATTCCTCTCGTCTCCGGCGCGGTTTGCGGAGCGAGCATAGATGCCCCGACAACAGGCTGCCTCCGCTGCCACACGCGATCGACGAAGCCGTTTTGCACTGACCGCAGTTACAGTTCCCGTTCGAGGCTGAGCCGCGCAAGATCGGCCAGTGCCAGCGTGAGCAGGCGCGAATCGTTGAGCGAGGCGGGGCGGCGAAGCGCTATACCGAGCGAAGCCGCGTGCTGCTGGAAGGCGATGTCGATGTCGTAGAGGATCTCGACATGGTCGCAGAGAAATCCGATGGGCTGCAGCACGAGCTGGGTAACGCCCTGCTCGCGCAACGCAGTCAGCGTCTCCTCGACGGTGGGGCCCAGCCATGGCCCTCCGGACATCCCCTGGCTCTGGAAGGCGAAGAACCATTCGTCGTCCGACAGACCCAGGCGACGGGCGACCAGCGAAGCGGTCAGTTTCGCCTCGACCGGGTAGGGATCGGGAGGCTCGGGCGGAAGATGATGGTCGAGCTGGGGAGGCGTGAGAATGGTGCGGCAGGGAACGCTGTGGGCCGTAAACAAAACCGGAACCGAAGCGCCTGCCTCAGCAGCAAACGGAAGGCGGGTGGCCCGCAGATTTTCTGCGAAGGCCTCGATGAGCAGCGGGTGGTCGGCCCAGTCGCTGAGGAATCGCAGCTCCATCGAATGTTCAGCGGCGGCAAAAACTGCCTGACGATACAGGCCAACGCTGGTGCGGGAATTCTGTGGAGCAAGACAGATGACCACGGCGCGCGTGATGCCATCGGCGCGCATTCGCGCTACAACATCGGCGATGTATGGCTTCCAGTTGCGCATCCCCACATAGACGGGCAGGCCAAGCTCCCGCTGGAGCAAGCGGCCCTGCTCCAGGGTGATGCGGGTGAGCGGGCTGCCGCCAATGGCGGAGAAGCGATGGCTGACTTCGTGCACCACAGCTTCGGGCAGCGGGCGGCCGCCGGTAACACGCGAGAGGTACTCAGGAATCTCTTCCACGACGTCGGGCGTACCGTGGGCGAGAAGAAGAACCGCATCAGGCATGGCGTCCCTCAGACAGGGGTTCGTGTGAAGTATACTCACGGACGAATCGAACGACAGCCTGTACATTCTCCACCGGCGTTCCAGGAACGATGCCGTGGCCGAGATTGAAGATATGGCCGGGACGACCGGCCGCCTGATCGAGGATCTGGTGCACGCGGGTGCGGATCAGCTCCGGATCGGCAAAGAGGGTGATGGGGTCGAGATTGCCCTGAACCGCACAGGCGTAATCGAGTCCGCGCCAGGCCTGGTCGAGCGGCGTGCGCCAGTCGAGACCCAGAACGTCCGCCCCGGTTTCGCGCATGGAGGGAAGCAGACTCGCCGTATCGACACCAAAATAGATCACCGGCACACCGAGCGCCTGGACTTCCCGAACGAGAGTGCGGGTGGCAGCGAGAACAAAGTCGCGGTAATCGGGGATGGAGAGCGCGCCGGCCCAGCTGTCGAAGATCTGGATCACATCGGCTCCCGCAGCAACCTGCTGCGCCGCGAACTCACGAAGCACACCTACAAGCTTGTCGAGAAGTTTGCGCCAGGCATCGGGCTGCCGGTACATGAGCTTCTTGGTTTCGATGTAATTGCGCGAGCCGCCGCCCTCGATCATGTAGCTGGCCAGAGTAAAAGGCGCGCCGCAGAAGCCGATGATGCCGAGACGGTCCTGGAAATGGGCAACGACCTTCTGAATCGCTTCGCCAACGTAGGCCAACTCGCCGGCGCGATCGGTTCGCAGCGCGTCAATGGCAGCGGCATCGCGCAGGGGCTTGTGAATCACGGGGCCTTCTCCGGCCTGAAACTCAAAGTCCAGCCCCATGCATTCGAGCGGCAACAGCAGGTCGGCAAAGATGATCGCCGCATCGACGTCCAGCTTTTCGGCAGCGGTAATCGTCACTTCCGCGGCCAGCTCAGGACGCTTGCAAATCTCGATGAGCGAGTGATGGCGGCGGACCTCCATGTATTCGCGCATATAGCGCCCAGCCTGGCGGAGAAACCAGACAGGAGTGCGGTCGACCGGCTGGCGGAGGCATGCGCGAACAAAACGCGTAGCGGAGGCGCGGGCAGAAAGATCGGCGGAAAGGGACATGGGGCTACCTGTTCAAGGTAGCAGGTGAGGCGGACAGGCGGGAACAAATAGAGGCGGTCCCTGAAGAACGGAGGTCATCCAGGGACCATTACTTGACAATGCCCTCAGCGGCCGCGGGAGGAGGATTTGCGGCTGGAACTGCGGCTCTTGCTCGCC
>DAHVZZ010000088.1:0-3577 GCA_027323785.1 Acidobacterium sp.
CCATTCCAGGAGTTGCATCAGCTGAAGATCTACAAGGAAATGGGCGAGGTGAACTACGCGCGGATGCGGGGCGCCCTCGCTGAGCGGGTGATCGCCGCCAATCCGGGGCACTTCCTCATGGACAGCCTGAAGCGGCTGTACTTCTTCTGGTTCAGCGTGCCACACGCGCAAAATCCAAACCTGGTGGCGCAGTACGGGAGGAGCTTCAACTTCCAGTTCACCAGCTTGGTGGGGCTGTTTGGGCTGGTGCTTGCGCTGCGACGTAGGAAGCCCGCGGCCTGGATGTTCTTCTGGGCCTATTTGTTGCTGCCGCTCACGTACTATTTTGTGACAGTCAGCGCCCGATTCCGGCATCCGCTGGAGCCGATCATGGCGATTCTGGCGGTGTATCTGTTCCAGTCCGCGGAAAAGAGCCGGGAGATTCGGTGGTTCCGGCGCAAAACGCAGCCAGCGGCGGTCAGTGGCTAAAGATCCCCCATCCGATCACGGCTCGCGAAGGTAAGGGACGTATACCGGTTCCCAAATGCGCGCGTCGATGGCGCCTTCAACCTCTGACTCCTTCAGGCTCGAGAGACCTTCCGCAATCGCCTGACGGGCGACGGCAGCAGCGATGACGCGGCTGATGCGGCGGGATTCGCCGATGGGCGGCAGAAGACTAGCGGAGCTATCCAGGCGCACGGGAGAGAGTCCAGTGAGGGCGCGGGCGGCGGCCATAATCATAGCGTCTGAGACACGGCGGGCCTTTGCTGCGATGATGCCCAGAGCCAGCCCGGGAAAGACATAGGAGTTGTTGGTCTGATCGATACAAATTTCGCGTCCCCCGAAACGAACCGGCGCAAACGGGCTGCCCGTACCGATGATGGCCTGGCCGCCGGTGTAGCGAAGGATCTCTTCCGGCGTGGCTTCGCTCTTCGAGGTGGGATTCGAGAGCGGAAAAACGATCGGACGCTCGACGTTGTCCGCCATGGCGCGAAGCGCCGCCTCGTCGAAGGCTCCTGCAATTCCCGATACGCCGATGAGAACGGAGATCCTGGCATTGCGAACAACCTCTTCGAGGGCGATATGGTCCGGATTGCTCACCTGCCAGGACTCGACCTCCCCGCGAGAGCGGGCAAAGTCGCCCTGGGCTGGATGCAAATCCGGGAGATCGTCGACGAGCAGGCCGGGGAGATCGAACGCATAGATTTGGCGGCGGGCTTCCTCGCGAGTGAGGCCCTCGTCCTCAAGCGCACGGACCAGTAGATTGGCGATTCCGATACCAGCAGAGCCGAATCCAACGATCGCGATGCGCTGATCGCGGAAGGCGGTTCCGGCGGCATGCACTGCGGACAGCAGAGTGGCCAGCAGAACCGCAGCCGTACCCTGGATGTCGTCATTGAAAGTGCAAAGGCGATCGCGATAGCGGGCGAGCAGGCGAGCGGCGTTGGAACCGGCGAAGTCCTCCCACTGGAGCAACACATGAGGCCAGCGCTTTTCGACCGCCGCAACGAAGGTCTCAATGAAGGCGTCATACTCCTTGCCGCGGACCCGGCGGTGACGCCAGCCGATGTAGATAGGGTTGGCCAGCAGGCCCTCGTTATCGGTGCCAACGTCGAGCAGAACGGGTAGGCACTCTGCGTGATGAATGCCGCCGAGAGCGGTATACAGTGCCATTTTCCCGATAGGAATCCCCATCCCTCCGGCGCCCTGATCGCCAAGGCCGAGGATGCGCTCGCCATCGCTGACGACGATACACTTCACGTTGTCGTAGCGCTTGTGGGCAAGGATTCGCTCGATACGCTCCTGATTGGGATAGCTGAGGAAGAGCCCGCGCGGGCGACGCCAGATTTCGCTGAAGCGCTGGCAGCCCTCACCCACTGTGGGGGTGTAGACGATGGGCATCATTTCGCGAATATAGCGGGCAATGAGAGCGTAGAAGAGCGTCTCATTAATGTCCTGCAGATCGCGCATGAAGGAGTATTTGGCGAAAGGCGTGGCCTGGCTGTCGAAAATGCTCTTGCGGCGCTGGATCTGCTCTTCCAGCGTGCCGATATGCGGCGGCAACAGACCGTGCAGATCGAAGGCGTCGCGCTCCTCCGCGGTAAATGCGGTGCCCTTGTTCAGGCGCGGATGATTGAGAAGCGTAAAGCCGTAGAGTTTTGTGCGAATGACCTGTTCGTTCATGAGCGGCTCAGGGAAATGCGCTGCCGGAGGCCGCGGCGGCACCATGTCCGCAACCGCCCGGCAAACCTAAAAGTCTACTCTTCGCGGTCCTCAATGCCCGCGAACATGGACTTATCATCGGTTACCGAAGTCTGGCCACGCCTGGCGGCGAGCAGATAGCGTTCGACGTGCATGTGGCGAATGCGGTCCGGTCCGACGCGCTGGAGCACGCCCTGCTGGCTTCGGTGCTGCGCAAAGGCTTCGACCTTGCGCTGGCCAAGAGTCTCGCCGAGATCGAGCGAGAGCGACCAGGGTCCGGTTGGGGAGCCGGCCAGCTCCGGGTGATTGCGCACGGAGACAAAGGGCGTGCTGGTGTAGTAGAGCTTTTGCGGAGTCCAGGGAGCGAGGCCCGTTTCGGCAAACATGTCTTCGCGATACGACCAGTGAAAGGCGGCGGTGGTAACAACCGAGATCATGGTGTGATCGCGATGGAGATTGACCGCGCCATCGCCCCCGAAGGTGAGTACAACGTGCGGACGAAAGCGGCGGATATGCGCAACCACGATACCGGCCATCTGCTGGAAGTTCTGCCGGGCAAGCTGGCCGTCGGGAAAATGCAGAACCTCGTGATGGGTGACCCCGAGGACCCGGCAGGCGGAGGCCATCTCGGCACGGCGTACCTGGCCCAGGTCTTCGCCCACCGCGACTTCGCCGCGGAAATGGGCGGCCTGTCCATCCGTGAAGCAGAGAACGCTGGTTTCCACACCAGCCTGAGCGGCCAGCATCAGCGCGCCACCAAAGCCGCCGCTTTCGTCGTCGGGGTGCGCGGTTACACAGAGGAGTCGATAGGACAAGCGGAGTCTTCCTCAAGAGTGAATTGTTCCCAGGGCAGTTCGGCCTGCGCCACGGGCGTAAAGCTCTTTCGATGCAGAAGGGTTGGACCAAGCTTCCGGAGCGCCTGACGATGCTCCGGTGTAGCGTAGCCTTTATGCGAGGCAAGGCCGTAGTTGGGGTACTCGCGGTCCAGTTCGCAGAGCAGCTTGTCGCGGTAAACCTTGGCGATCACGGAAGCCGCAGCGATGGAAATACTCAGCGAGTCGCCATAGACGATGCTGGTCTGGGCGTGAGGCAGATCGAGGCGCATGGCATCGATGAGCAGATGGTCCGGCTGCGGCTGGAGGCGCAGCACCGCGGCCGTCATGGCCATGCGTGACGCCTGATAGATATTCACGCGATCAATGGTGGCGGCGTCGACTTCGTCGATTGCGATCGCCATGGCGCGGGCCTGGATGATAGCTGCCAGACGCTCGCGGTCTTCGGGAAGAAGCTGCTTGGAATCCCGCAATCCGCGAATGCGCGTATCCGGGGGCAGAATTACGGCAGCGGCCACCACCGGACCGAACAGTGCGCCGCGTCCCACCTCGTCGACGCCCGC
>DAHVZZ010000426.1:0-9914 GCA_027323785.1 Acidobacterium sp.
TGGCGGCACACGTAATTCGCCCGCCCCTTCATATAGCAAACCCGCAGCGGCCCCAGCAGCGACTCCAGAAACGGGACATCCTTGAAAAAGAGCTGTTCCTGCAGATTCTTGGTGCCAGTGGAAACAATCACTCGCCGCCCCGTTGCGGCACACGCGCGCAGCGCCGGCAGCAGGTAGGCCAGCGTCTTGCCCGTTCCGGTGCCCGCTTCCACAATCAGGTGCCGATTGTCCGAGAACGCCCGTTCCACCGCCTGGGCCATTTCCATCTGGCCCCGCCGGAACTCCCACGCCATACCGGACCGCGCAAGCAAGCCACCCGGCGCAAAGAACTCGTGCAGCGAGGGCAGCGAAGACGCGATCTGTGAATCGGAAGACACCTTGCCTTCCAGCATAGCTGGTCGGCAACTCGCCACGGCTCCCCGCAACGCCCCTGCCCGTCGCCGGTCACCCCCGGCCATCAGAGCCGAAACTGCGACACAATTCCCCGCAGCTGTTCAGCCGAACTGCGCAGCACTGCCCCCGTCGTAGCCACATCCGTCGAGCATCCCAGCGAATTGGCCGCCAGCTCCGATACCCGCGCCGCGCTCGCATCGATCTGCCGGCTCTCCGCGGACTGCTCCGCGGCAGCGGCGGCAATCTCCCCGGCCAGCCCCTCCGCCCGCTTGGTCCTTTCCTCAATCGAAACCAGCATCTGCCGCGCCTGCTCGGAACGGCTCCTGGTCTCCTCCGCGTTCGCCCGGCTCGCAGCCACCGCTCCCAGCGTGGCCCCTGTCTCCCGCCGGACCGCCGCGATCATGCCGTCGATCTGCTCCGTGGACGCGCGGGTGCTCTCTGCCAGCCGCCGTACTTCGCCGGCTACCACCGCAAAACCCCGGCCCTGTTCTCCCGCGCGCGCCGCCTCGATCGCCGCATTCAGCGCGATCAGATTCGTATTCGCGGAGACCTGCCGAATCAACAGAACCGCCTTCCCAATCTCCTGCGTGCGAGCCTCCAGCCCCCGCAGGAGCGTCTCAATCTCCCCAATCGACCTCGCCAGTTCCGCGGTGGAAGAAGCAGCGGCCGCTACCGCCCGGCCTCCGGCGGCTGCCGACTCCGCCGATTCCCGGCTCACCTCGGCAGCTGCCGCCGACGACTGCGCAATGGCCGCGCTCTGATCGCTCAGCCGCCGCGTCGCCAGCAGAACCTCCTCCGCCAGCGCGCTCTGCGCACGGCAGTTGTCTGACGCGCTGGCCGTCTTGTCGCTCAGGCTCGTCGACGCTCCATGCAGCACCTCCGCCGACCCCAGCACCTCACCCAGTACCTGCCGCAGATGCCCGATCGTGCCATTCAGAGCCTTCCCCATGCACCCCGCCTCATCGGCGGACTCCACCCGCGCCTTCGCGGTCAGATCTCGCTCCGCCAGCCGGTGCAGCACCCCCGATGCGTCCACAATGGGCCGCGTGATCAAATGCGTCAGCCGCCACGCCATCAGCAGATCCAGCCCCACAATCGACGCCAGCAGAGAAACCACAGCCCCGCCCCGCGCCCCCTCCAGACAAACCAGCCCCAACGCCACCGTGAACAGGCACGACCATCCAAAGGACAGGTACAGCTTCTTCCTCAGCGACAGGTCTCCAAACCACTCCAGACACGCCTTCCACAGCCCAGCCATGCGGGCCTCCACGTTGCGGGATTCACCTGCGTGGTCCTTATCGGCCATCGCGCCCCAATTGGTGAGAACGCGCCCTAAACCTGTTGTCTCCGGGGTAACCTCGTCTCCTTGCGGACACGCAAAAAAAGCCGCGGTCTCGACCGCGGCTTTCCCTGGATGACTGCTCCAAAACCTAGTTCTGTGGCTTCTTCCCGCTCTGGCTTTGTCCCGACCCGCTCTGCTTCGCCTGCTTCTTGTAAATCGACACCTGCGGAGCCGGCGGATCCAGCTTCACCGTGATCGACTTGGTCGCCTTCGGAAGGTCGAAGATCTTTCCGTATGTCTGGAAACCCGGCGCAAGCACCTGCAACAGCAGCCGGCTGCCAATGGGGATTAGGTTGAGCTTGGCCACCCCCTTCTCATTCGTCTTCAGCTCCATATTGCCCCACGGCTTGTTCTCCGTGTTGACCGGCTGAAAAACCACTGCGGCATTGTTCACCGGCTGGCTGTCCCAGCTCCTGATCACCTTCACGGTGATCGTGCAGGTCGGCGGTGGCGGCATATATCTGCCCCGGTGTCTCCAGCCTCTGCCCCAGGCCGTTGGCACCACAAGCATCACCGCCAAAAGCAGCGGCAAACTGCGTCGAATGCTGGCGCGCGTCATACCGCTCATTCTAGAGCATCCCAACGGCAGGCGGAATAGTTTGCCCGTCTGCCCTGAGAACTTTTCCCCACGCAGCGGAGTCTAATCGCAGTGTCAGAGCAGCAGGGCGCCTTCGCCCGCGCACCGCAAGTTCCGGGTCGGAAAGGACTAAGCTAAACGTAAGCCCATACCGTCATGCCCTGCCTTCCCTGCATCTTCCGGCATCGCAAGCTCCAGGCTGCTCCGGATCGCCCGCGCCTTTGTTCCGCTCCTTTCGCCGCCCTCTGTCTGTCTGGATTGCTTGCGGCAGGCTTGCCCGCTTCGGCCTCCGCTCAAGCCGCCTCATCCGTTCCCAATGCCGACGCAATCGTTCGCCAGGCCGTCGCCAATCGCCTTGCATCCGACGCCCTCTGGCGTCCCATGCGCTTCGTCTTCCATAAGAAGGACCAAAGCGTCGATCTCACACAACAAATCATTCAAACCCGCCAGGGCGACGTAGCCCTGATGATCCTCGTCAACGGCAAGCCACTCGGCCCAAAGGCCCGCCAGGCGCAGATCGCCCGCCTGGACAACCTCGCGGCGCATCCGTCGCTGCAGGAACATCGCCTCAAAAGCGAACAGGCCGACCAAACCCGCATCGATACCCTGCTCAGGCTCCTGCCCACCGCATTCCTCTACCGCTACCAGGCCACAGTGCCCTGCAACGTCACAGAGTTTCCGCAAATCTCCATTTCCCACCCGGTCCGGCAGACCCTCGAGCCTGCACACGATCTCGTAACCACCCCTTCCACCTGCTATCGCATCGGCTTCGCCCCGAATCCGGATTTCGACCCTCCCAACCTCGAATCCAGGGTCTTTCAGGGTATGGCGGGAGAAGTCTGGATTGAGACCTCGAATGTCCGCCTCTTCCGCCTCGACGCCCACCTCCAGCGCGATGTCACCTTCGGATGGGGAATCATCGGACGTCTCAACCAGGGCGGAACCGTCTCCCTCCAGCAGAATGAACTGGCCCCCCATCTGTGGGAACTCACCCAACTAAGGATGAATCTGACCGGTAAGGCGCTCCTCTTCAAATCGCTGCGCTTCCGCATCGATGAAGAAATGTCTGATTTTCAGCCTGTCCCTCCCAACCTCAATTACAAAGAGGCAATCCGAATACTCAAGGCGGAAGCACGCTAAATCGTTAATGGAAGAAAGCCATCACATCGCGATGTTCGATCCCCCGCAAGGGGGCAAACCATCCGGTCGGATACGGCATGTTCGATGGACCGTCGTCGTAATCAATCTGCTGATCGTCGCAGTGCTCTCCGTCATGTTGTCTGAGAAATACCTCGTCGAGGCGAAAGACGCGCGAGCACTCGGAAACGCCGGACCAGCCCTCCTTCAGTTCGCTCACACCCACTTCGGCGCATTCATCATGATTGCTGTCTTCCTGCTCGGCATCATCCTCGAACTGACTGCCACGCGAGCCGCTCTTCTCATCAACCTCGGCCTCCCCTGTGCTCTGCTCGCCCTCGTCCTCTTCAACACCTCTTCGGAATGGCACAGCGCGCCGCAGCAGGCCAAGATCACCCTTTTCCTCACCGCCATCCCGCTCCTTATCCTGACCGTCATTTACCTCATCGTTTACAGACAGGACTTTCGATCGCTGCGCCGATAATCGGATAACCAGACTCCACGCGAACTGTCCTCCAAAAACAAAGAGCGCCCGCCGTAGCGGACGCTCTCTGAAGTGGTTCGGTCAGGCTTAGCTGGCGGTCAGTTCGGCGGCAATCTTCTCGGTAACGAAAGCCTCGATCGTATCCCCAACCTTGATGTCGTTCGTGTTGATGCCTACACCGCATTCCATGCCGTTCGTCACTTCGCGGACATCGTCCTTGAAGCGCTTCAGCGATGACAGGCGGCCCTTATACACCGGTTCGCCATCACGCATCAGCCGTATCTCCGAGTCGCGGCGCAGAACACCATCCAGAACGCGGCACCCTGCAATCGTGCCCACCTTCGGAATCCGGAACACGTTGAGCACTTCCGCGCGGCCCAAAGCGTTCTCCTTGAAGATCGGCTCCAGCAGGCCCAGCATCGCCTTGCGAATCTCGTCCTGCAGCTCATAAATAATCGAGTGCAGACGAATCTCGACTTCTTCCTGCTCCGCAAGGTCCGATACCTTCCGCTCCGGCCGCACGTTGAACCCGATGACGATTGCGTTCGATGCCGAAGCCAGCAGCACGTCGCTCTCTGTAATCGCGCCCACACCCGAGTGGATCACCTTGATCCGGACCTTCTCCGTGGACATCTTCTGCAGCGAGTCGGCCAGTACCTCCACCGAACCCGTGACATCGCCTTTCAGGATCAGCGGCAGTTCCTTCACTCCGGCCTGCTTGATCTGGTCGGCAAGACCTTCCAGTGTCACCCGCGACGACTTGGCAAGCTGCGCCTCGCGCTCCCGCATCTTCCGGTACTGCGCGATGCCCCGCGCCTTGTCCCGATCGGTGACCACCAGGAACGTGTCGCCCGCGTCCGGCATGCTCTCCAGCCCCAGAACCTCCACCGGAGTCGATGGCCCCGCTGTATCCACCGACCGGCCTCGGTCGTCGAACATCGCCCGGATCTTCCCGAACGTATTCCCGACGATGAAGCTGTCCTGGTTCTTCAGCGTTCCATTCTGCACCAGGACGGTCGCCACTGCGCCGCGGCCCCGGTCCAGCTTCGCTTCCAGTACCGTGCCCACCGCGGAGCGGCTCGGATGCGCCTTCAGCGCCTGTATGTCGGCAACCAGGCAGACCATCTCCAGCAGCAGGTCCAGGTTCATCCGCTTCTTGGCTGAAACGTCCACAAACACTGTGCTGCCACCCCATTCTTCAGGCACCAGCCCACGGTCTCCCAGCTGCTTCTTCACTCGATCCGGCTGCGCTTCGGGCTTGTCGATCTTGTTCACCGCCACGATGATCGGCACATTCGCCGCCTTCGCGTGGTCGATCGCCTCCAGCGTCTGTGGCATCACGCCATCGTCGGCAGCGACCACCACAACAACGATATCCGTCACCTTGGCGCCGCGCGAACGCATGCGCGTGAACGCCTCGTGACCCGGCGTATCGAGGAAGACAATCTCCCGCCCAAACGCCGGAGAGTCCGTCTTGCCGATCTTCACCTTGTAGGCGCCGATGTGCTGCGTGATCCCGCCCGCCTCGCCGCCCGCCACATCGGTCTCCCGAATGGCGTCCAGCAGCGACGTCTTGCCGTGATCGACGTGCCCCATCACGGTGACCACCGGGGGCCGCGACACTTCCTGCTCGTCCGGATTCTCCTGCGACAGAATGTTTTCGATGGCCTCATTCGCCATCTGGTCCTCAAAGCTGATGACCTGCACGTCCGCGCCAAACTGCCGCGACACATCCTTCACCAGCTCCGCGTCGAGCGTCTGGTTGACCGTGACAAAAACCCCTCGCATCAGCAACGTCGCGATCAGATCCTTCGCGCGGATCTCCAGTTTCTCCGCCAGATCCTTCACGCTGATGCCTTCCGTGACGGTAATCGTCCGCGTGATCGGCACCGGCCCGGTCGGAACCTGCGCCGCCATTCTGGACGGAGGCGCAAACCCCTTCATCGGACCTTCTTTGGTCTTCTCATAGTGCTGGCGGCCACGCCGAGCCGGCGCACCAGGACGCGGCGTCCGCGGCGCCTCGCCCGGAGGCGGCGGCGCAAGTTGTCCGCCCATGCCGGGGCGCGCTCCAAAGCCTGGACGCTGACCGAAGCCCGGTCGCGGTCCCGGACGTCCGCCCGGTCCCGGGGGGCCACCTGGTTGGCTCCGCGTCGGATGCATCGGACGGCGCCCGCCCGGCTGCTGTGGCTGCTGTTGGCCCGGTCCCGGGCGTGACCCCGGTCCCCCACTCGGACGCCGGTCGAAAATCGGTCGTCCACGCTGGATTCCCCCAGCATTGGGCGGTGCCGCGGGAGGAGGCGCCACAGGTGCCGTATACACAGGACGCGGTCCCGTCTGCGGCATGATCACCCGTCGCGCCGGAGCGCCGGGTGTCCCCGGTGCCTGCGGCCTTCCCGTCCCGGCTGCTGCCGGGGCCGATATCGCCGGTGCACCCGCCGATGGTCCTGCGGCTGCCGGTGCCTCCGAAGCAACCGTGGGCGGCTGGACCGGAGCTGCGGCAGCAATGGGGGTCTCTGGCTGTGCGGTCGGTATGGAAGGCACAGGAGCGGCCACCGGCGGTTCCGGTGTTGCCGATGCAACAACGCTGGCGGGCACTTCCGGCGCCTGGGGTGCCGGTGCTGCTGGAGCGGCCACGGTTCCCTGCGGCGCAGGCCGAACGGCTGCGCTGGCGCTCTGCGGCGCCGCTGCCGGTGGCTGTGCCGAAACCGGAGGCGGCGCAATCACTGGCCCTTCCGGTGGACGCGATGCGATCGCTGGAGCTTGTTGTTGTGGCGTAACCGGCGTAGTACGCGGCGGCGGCGCGGTAACAATCCGCGGAGCCGTCCGGGGCTGCGGCACAATCATGCGCGGAGCTGGTTTTGCCTCGGCTGCGGGTGTGGCGGGTGCTGGCGGCGCTGCGACTGTTGCCGCGGGCGCTGCAGTTTTCCCGGTCTCCGGTGTCGCTGCGCTACCCTCCCGGCGCGCCGGCGAAGCCGTTGGCGGGGCCACCGCCACGACCGGCTGTCCAAGTCTCGACGCAATCCCAGGTCGAGTGGCGTTGCGCGGCGCGGCCTGCTGGGTCGCTTCCTGCTGGCGCCGTTCCAGAATCATTTTGGCGACATCGCCGACTTTGTGCGCCTGCGACCAGTCAATCTTTGGCTTCGATTCCTCGTGCCGCCCTGCGGACACACCTCGCCCCTTGCGAAGATATGCGCGCACTCTGTCCGCTTCGTCCGCCTCGATTGAACTGGAGTGTGTCTTTTTCTCGGTCACGCCCACTGCTGTCAGAGCTTCGAGGATTTCCCTGCTCTTGACCTCCAGTTCGCGCGCTAATTCGTTGATTCGAACTGTGCTCATCCGTCCCCGTGTCGATTTGACTTCCCACCGGTCTTTAGTCCTTCATACAAAAAACTCCTGACGTGTGGGTCTGCTATCCCTTTTATTATCCCCTGAAATGCCCGGCCCGCGTTGCTGTCGCCAGACATTTCCGGAGAAAACGACTTTGCCAACGCGCCGGCCGGCTGCAAACCGGCGCATTTTCCCCTGGCCCTATCGGTCCGTTTCCTCGTTGACCTTGCGGTCGCCGACTTCCTCGTCCCGTGGTTCCTCCACGTTGCCTTCCCCAACCGCCGTTCCGCTTACCTCCGGGTTGTGTTCGGCAAGGGTTTCGCTCGTGTCTTCGCGCCCGGGAACCAGCGATTCGGCCCCGGCCGTATCCAGCCCCGGTCCCGTCTCGGTGATCTCCGCCACCCGCTCCTCGGCCAGTTCGTCCGTTATCGTTCCGGAGCCGTCATTCCCCGCCCGCTCTTCCCCAGCCTGCGTCAGGTCCTGCGTCAGCGCCTCAACCTCTTCGGCGCTCGATGCCGCATTCGCATGAGACTCAGCCGCTTCCGTCGGGGCCGCGCTCTCGCCCTCCGCACCCGCCGGCCGCTGCTCACCCGGCTGGTACTCCCCGAAATAGTGCCGCACCGCCACGCTGATCTTCTCCAAAGTCTTTTCTCCGATGCCCGGAATCTCTTCTAGTTGTTCCGGAGTCATATCCGCCAGCGCTTCCACCGTCGTGATTCCAGCGGCTACCAGCTTTTGGATGATCGATTCGCCCAGTTCGCCCACCTGCTCAATCGGAGTCGCCGGCGCGGAAGCCAGCGCCTGCATCTGCTGCTCCACTTCCTGACGCTTCTCTTCCTCGCTCTTGATGTCGATCTTCCATCCCAGCAGCTTGGCCGCCAGACGAACGTTCTGCCCCTTCTTGCCGATCGCCAGCGAGAGCTGGGTGTCGTCCACAATCACTTCAAGCTGCTTGTCGTTCAAATCGGCAATGGTTACCCGGCTCACCTTCGCCGGCTGCAGCGCCTTTTCCGCAAAGGTCGTGATCTCTTCGCTGAACTCGATAATGTCGATCTTCTCGCCCCGCAACTCACGGATAATCGACTGCACCCGCATGCCCTTCATGCCCACGCACGCGCCTACCGGGTCCACATCCTTGTCCCGCGACATCACTGCGATCTTCGTCCGCTCGCCCGCCTCGCGGGCAATGGCCCGAATCATCACCGTGCCGTCGTAAATCTCCGGCACTTCGCTCTGGAACAGGTTCTGCACCAGTTCCGGCGCGGCGCGCGATACGATCACCTGCGGTCCACGCGCCGCCCGGTCCACCCGCAGCAGCACCACCCGCACACGCTCGCCCACCGCAAACTGCTCCAGCCTCGACTGCTCGCGCCGCGGCATGCGCGCTTCAGCCTTGCCGATGTCGAAGATCACATCCTGCATCTCCACCCGCTTCACGGTGGCCGTCAGCACCTCGCCCACGCGATGCGCATACTCGTTGAAAACCGTATCCCGCTCGGCTTCGCGAACCTTCTGGAAAATCACTTGTTTCGCCATTTGCGCGGCGATACGCCCCAGAACGTCGGTCGGCTTGAAGTAGCGAATCTCGCCCCCAACTTCCACCTCCGGCGCAATCGCCCGCGCCTCTTCCAGCGCGATCTGATTGATCGGGTCCTCGATCTGCTCCGGCGACTCCACCACCGTCTTGAAAACATACGCCCGGATCTCGCCAGTCTGGCGATCCAGCTCTGCGCGCATATTTTCCTGCGTCTTGTAGTACTTCCGCGTGGCCAGAGCGATGGCGTCCTCCACTGCGGAAACCACGATCTGAGGGTCGATGCCCTTATCCCTGCTCAACGCTTCGATGCTGTCATAAAGCACACTTGCCATTGTTTCTCTCTTCTCTGTTCCTGAACTGCGTAACCCGTCCGCGTCCGATCATCCCGTCGCGGCCTGTGCGCCCGGCCGCCGGTCAAAACTCCGGAATCAGGCTCGCCTGCTCGATATTCGCCAAACCAATCTCCACCAGCGCCGCGCTTTCCTGCCTGCGCCCTTTCGCCTTCTGCCGCATTGCACTCACATCCAGCCGAATCGCCTGCTCATTGACCTCTGTGAGCCTTCCCTGCCAGTGCCGGTTGCCCGCCACGGGATCGAACGTCCGCACCTTGGCCAGCAATCCCTGAAAGCGGCGGAAATCTTCGTAGCCCCGCAGCTTGCGATCCAGCCCCGGCGACGATACCTCCAGCGTGTACTCCGATCCCGGAATCAGCTCCTCCACATCCAGCACCGTTCCGAAATCCCGGCTGAACACCTCACAGTCGCCGTGCGTGACCCCCGCCAGCCGGTCGACTTCGGCTCCGGCGCCTTCCGATTCCTGCCGGGCGGCAAGCTTTTGCCGCTCCTCCGCGTTCTTCTCAATGAAGACGCGCAGCGTGCGGTGTTTCGCTCCGCCCAGGAATTCGATATCCACCACATCCAGCCCGTGCGAAGCCGCAACTCGCTGCGCCGTGGCACGGATTTGATCGATATCGAAAGCCATAACCTTTTACCCTGAAGCACCTTACACAACAAAATCCGCGCAAATAAAAAGTGGGCTTTCGCCCACTCATTTCTCCGGCCCCCTGCCAGGGAAGAGCCGGACAAACTCGTCTTTTGTGATATTACGCCGGGTGAAC
>DAHVZZ010000170.1:0-2639 GCA_027323785.1 Acidobacterium sp.
AGCGTCCGCAGCAAAAAGCCGTCCAGCAGGCTGAAGACCGCCGTGTTCGCCCCAACAGCCAGCGCCAGCGTCGCCACCACCGCCACCGCGAACCCCGGACTCCGCCGCAACTGCCGCATCGCAAGCTTCAAATCTTCAACCATCCGAATCTCCTTCCAGAGCTTTCCCGCAACCGCTTTTCGCTACCCGCTCCTCAGCCATCCACTTTTCAGCGAACCGCTTCTCGCTACCTGCTGCCTGCTATCTGCTACCTGCTGTCTGCCGCCTGCTGCCCTGCTACTCACTCCGCAGCGCTTCCATCGGTTCCACGCCCGCCGCCCGCCGCGCCGGCAGCAGACACGCCAGCGTGCCCACACCTGCCAGCAGACACACCGCGCCCACCATCATCGCCGGGTTATACGGACTCACCTCGAACAGCAGGCTCTCCATCACCCGAGCCATCCCAAACGCCAGCGCAATGCCCGCCGCTGCTCCCACCGCCACCGGCAGCAGCCCATCCCGCAGCACCAGCCCGTAGATGTTCCCCCGCTGCGCGCCCAGCGCCATCCGCAGCCCGATCTCCCGCTGCCGCTGCACCACCGAATACGTCACCACCCCGTACACGCCCAGCGCCGCCAGCAGCAGCGCGCTCGCCGCAAACAGCAGCAGCAGATCCATCTCAAATCGCCGGCTCGCCACCGACGCCGCCACCACGCTGCCCAGCGTCCGCACCGCCGGCACCGGTACGCTCCGGTCCACACTCCAGATCGCCCTCCGGATCGCTCCCGCCATCACCGCCGGATCCTGCCGCGTCCGTATCACCAGCCCATCCGCCGCATCGCAGCGATACCAGTACGGCGTGTACACCAGCATGGGATCTCGCTTCGCCAGCGAGATCGTCCGCGCATTCTCCACCACTCCAACCACAGTGAACGGCTTACCGTTTGGATCGCCCGCCATGTGATACTGCCGCCCCACCGGGTCGGCGCCCTTCCACAGCGTCTTTGCCGTCCGCTCCGAAATCACCGCCACATTCTTGCCCCAGTCGCTCGCCTCGATATACCGCCCCTCCACCAGCGGCAAACGAACCGCCGCAAAGTATCCGGGGCTCACAAACCGGAAATGCTCCGATGGCAAATCCGTCCACTTCCGCGTATCGCCCGGCAACCTCACCATGTCCACCCAGAAGTCGCCGTCCAGCGGCAGCACCGAAACCATCCCGGCACGGCTAACGCCCGGCAGAGCATTCAGCTTCGCCAGCGCCTCTTTGTAGAACGCCGCCCGCTTCTGCGTGTTCGGATACCCATCCTCCGGCAGGTTCACCATCGCCGTCATCGTGCGCTCCGCGCTGAATCCGCGATGCACCCGCATCAGCTTCACCATGCTCAGCGTCAGCAGCCCCGTCATCAGCACCAGCGCCACGCTCACCGCCACTTCCACGCCCACCAGCGCCCGTCGCAGCCGTCTGCTCCCCCGCGACTCGCTCGCCAGCTTCGCCTCGCTGTGCAGCACCTCCTGCGGAGCCGTCTTCGACGCCATCCATGCCGGCATCAGCCCCGCCAGCAGCGTCGCCGCCAGCGCCAGCCCCACCGCGCATGCCGCGCCCATCCAGTCCAGATGCAGTGCACCCCTGAAGTTCAGCGCCTCCGGCAGATACCGCTGCATCGCCGGCACCAGCGCCCTCGCCAGCAATATCCCCAGCCCGCATCCGGCAACCGCCAGCACCACCGTCTCCCGCATCGCCATCCGCAGCATCTCGCCCCGGCTGGCTCCCAGCGCCGACGCCACCGCCATCTGCTGCTTCTGTCCCACCGCCCGCGCCAGCAGCAGATTCGCAATGTTCACGCACCCCACCAGCAGCAATCCGGCCACCGCCGCCAGCAGCAGCAGCAGCGGCATCTCGCTTCCGCCCACCAGCGCCTGCTGCCACGGCGTCAGACTCGCCGAAAGCGTCGCCTTCTCATTCGCCGGCAGCTTCGCCGCAATCTCCCGCTGTTCCGCATTCAGTTCCGCAGTCGCCGCCGCCACCGTCACTCCCGGCTTCAGCCGCGCCAGCCCGAAGTAGTTAAAGTCCCCCATCGCCTCCTGCAACTGCCACGGCTCAAACGCCTTCGGAACCAGCACTCCCAGCGGCCGCCTCGCCCCATTCCCCTGCCACATCTGCAACGGTGGCATCTTGAACGACTCCGCCATCACCCCCACCACCGTGTACGGAAACCCGTCCAGCGTGATCGTCTTCCCCACAATCCTCGGATCGCCGCCATACTCGTTCCGCCACAGCGAATATGTCAGTTCCGCCACCCGGTCATGCCCCGGTTGCGCCTCCGCCGCGGTAAAAGCCCGTCCCAGCAGCGGTTGCACCTCCAGCACCTGGAAGATCCCCGGCGTCGCCTGCAGCACCGTCACCTGCTCTGGTCGCCCACTCGTCCCCTGTGAGCCCTCATGCGACAGCGGCATCGACTCCTCGCTCATCGCCGCCATCGCCGCAAAACTCCGGCTGTGCTTCTCCCAAAACTCAAAGTGATTTGCGCTCAGCGGCAGCGCTCCGCTCCACTCCGCCACATTCTCCTGCATCGTCACCAGTCGCCCCGCCTGCGCAAAGGGCAGCGGCCGAAGCATCGCGTCGTACACCAGCGTGAAGATCGCCGTTGTCGCCCCAA
>DAHVZZ010000184.1:0-2012 GCA_027323785.1 Acidobacterium sp.
GAAAGCCGCCGTCCTCTACGGACGCGAAGACCTGCGAATCGAGCAGGCTCCCATTCCACAGGCAGAACCGGGCGAAATTGTTGTACGCGTCGGCGCTGCATTGACCTGTGGAACCGACTTAAAGGTTTATCGCCGTGGTTATCACGCGCGCATGCTCGCTCCGCCCATTCCGTTCGGACACGAGATGGCCGGCGTGGTGCACCAGGTTGGCGCTGGCGTAACGGCCTTTCGTCCCGGCGACCGCGTGGTCGCCCTCAACTCCGCCCCCTGCGGTAAATGCTACTTCTGCCAGCGTGGACAGGAAAATCTCTGCGACGCCCTCATCTTCAATAACGGCGCCTATGCGGAGTATTTCCGCATTCCTCCCGCCATCGTTGAAAAAAACACTCTCCGCATCCCTGACGATCTTCCCTTCGAGCACGCCGCTCTCACCGAGCCGCTCGCCTGCGTGGTGCGCGGACTCGAAGAGAGCCAGGCTGTCGCCGGAGACACCGTCGCCATCATCGGTGCCGGGCCTATCGGGCTCATGTTCATGCATGTAGCCGAGCTCTCCGGCATGCATGTGATTGCCGTGGTGAAGCACGAAGCCCAGATCGCGGCCGCCCGCGCCTTTGGCGCCGCCGAAGTCGTGCAAACGACAAAGTCGCCCAATCCAATCGCCGCCGTCCGTGCTCTCACGCCGGACAATCGCGGCGTGGACCTCGCCATCGATGCCGCCGCCACCGTGCTCACCTGGCAGTGGGCCGTGGAGATGGTCCGTAAAGGCGGCACCGTCAATTTCTTCGGCGGTTGTCCCTCGGGCTCCAAAGTCGAGTTGGACACGAATCATCTCCACTACAACGACATCACCCTTCGTGCCAGCTTTCACCACACGCCCGCGGCTGCCCGTGTCGCCTACGATCTCATCGCCAGCGGACGCTATCGGTGCAGCCAGACCATCACCGCCCGTGCCCCGCTTTCCGACCTCGCCCAGGTCTTTCACCGGCTCGCAAATGGTTCCGGAGGAATCAAGACCGCTATCATTCCATAAGAGATGCCGGCCGAGACCTCACAGCACGACCTCATCGAAAAAGGCTGGGTGGCACTCCCTCCGGAGTACCGCCTTCCCGAACGCGCGCCCACGCTCGACGAGGCCCGCGCCTGGTGCCGCCGTCTGGCCGAAACCCACTACGAGAATTTCCATGTAGCCTCATGGTTTCTGCCAAAGCGCTTCCGTCCCCACTTCCACAGCATTTACGCCTACTGCCGCGTCTCCGACGACCTCGGCGATGAAGTCGGGGATCCCGCCGCATCTCTGGCCCTGCTCGACCTCTGGGGGGCGGAGCTGGACGCCTGTTACCGCGGTGAGGCCCGCCACCCGGTCTTTGTCGCTTTGGCCGAAACCATCCGCGCCTGCGAAATCCCCAAAGAGCCCTTTGCCGACCTCCTCGTCGCCTTCCGTCAGGATCAGACGGTCACCCGCTTTGCCACCATGCGGGACGTCCTCGGCTATTGCCGCTACTCCGCCAATCCCGTCGGCCGGCTCGTCCTTTACGCCTGCGGCTATCGCGACCAGGAGCGCTTTGCCCTCTCCGACCTCACCTGCTCCGCGCTGCAGCTAGCCAATTTCTGGCAGGATGTCCGCGTCGACTACGCCAAAGGCCGCATCTACTTCCCCCGCGAGGACATGGACCGCTTCGGCGCAACCGAAGAGATGATCGCTGCCGGCCGATTCACTCCTCAGTTCCGCGAACTGATGCGCTACGAAGTGGACTACGCCCGAAAGATGTTCCACGCCGGTATGCCTCTCATCGGCATGGTCGATCGCGAACTGGCTCTCGATCTCGATCTCTTCTCGCGCGGCGGCCTGGAAATCCTGTACGCCATCGAGCAGCGGAAGTACGACGTTCTGCAAGCTCGCCCATCCATCTCCAACTTGCGAAAAGCCGCGCTCTTACTCCGCGCACTCACCCGCCGGGTCTTCACGAGGAACGCCGCTTGACGTCATCGCTGACAGACGCTCCCGGCTTCTC
>DAHVZZ010000192.1:0-2243 GCA_027323785.1 Acidobacterium sp.
ATGGGGCATGCGCTTCTGACCGCCCGGATTTCTGTCACGCAGCCGCGCGCGTCTCACTCGGACGCCTTCGTTCTGCCTGGGCGTCCGGCCAATCCGGGCGAGACTCTGCGTCCGATTCCTCACCAGTATCTGGTAAAAGGCGATTTGGTTCAGGTGGCGACGTCGCGATATCGGAACGTTGGAAACGCTCCATCGGGGACCGACGTCTATGTTCAGACAACGTTCACTCGAGGGGGTGAGGTCGGAGAGTATGAAGTCATAGCTGTGTGGCCGCTGCCGAAAGCTGGCCGCCGGCTTGGGCCCGCTCAAAGGCAGGAAGCGCGGCACATGCTGACATTGGCAGCGAGTGAGCGCGCACGCGCCACGACCGTAGACGGTTATCCATGTGAGGTGCTTACCCGCCTCATCCTGGTGAGCAGTCAAAACCTTTGGCCGATTGGCTTTAGCCCATGATTCTGATGACAGCTGCTGCAAATGGTGGGAGCAGAGATCCGGTGGCGGAGTCGCGCTATTCGCTGCGGAGGGCGTGCGTGGGGTTGACGGCGGCGGCGCGTTGGGCGGGGAGGATGGCGGCGAGGAATGCGGCGAGGGCCAGCAGGAGGGTGGCGGCGGCGAGGAGGAGCGGGTTCCAGGGAGCGACGCCGTAGAGGCGGCTGGCGATGAGCGCTCCGGCGGCGATGGCGGAGGGGATGCCGAGGGCGAGGCCGATGGCGACGTGGGTGAAGGCTCCGCGGAGGACGAGGCGGATGACGCGGGGGCGGCTGGCGCCGAGGGCCATGCGGACGCCGATTTCGGCGGTGCGCTGCTCGACGCTGTAGGCGGTGATGCCGTAGAGTCCGATGGCGGCGAGGATGAGGCCGATGGCTCCGAAGAGGCCGGCGAGGCTGGCGATCATGTTCTGGCGGGCGAAGTTGGCGCGGATGACGGCGGAGTACGGCTGGGTGCTGTAGAGAATGAGGCCGGGATCGGCGGCGGCGAGGGCTTTTTTGATTTGGCCGGGAACGCGGGGCGGATTGCCGGGCGCCCAGAGGACGATGTTGTAGAGGTCGTGCGACCAGAGCTCCTGGCGCTGGGCTTCGGGTGTGCCGAAGCGGGTGGTTTGCGCTTCGGGCAGGTAGTAGGTGGGCTGGGTGAGGCGGTTTTCGACGGCGACGTTGGCAGCGACTCCGACGATGGTGTAGAGGGCGGGGTTGTTGGCGGAGGCGGGGCCGAAATGCTGGCCGATGGGGTTGTGGCGGCCGAAGAAGCGGCGGGCAAAGGCCTGGCTGACGACGGCGACGGGGCGCGTGGAGGCGTCGTCGGCGGCGGTAATGGGGCGGCCGGCGAGGATGGGGACGCCGAGGGTGCGGAAGAATCCGGGAGTGACGCGGGTCCAGCCGGAGCGGGAGTTGGCGGTGGAAGGCGGTGCAGGCTGGCCCTCGACGCGGATGGAGTGGGAGACCCAGCCGCCGGGAGGGGCTTCAAAAACAGCCGCGACGACGCGGACGCCGGGCAGGACGCGCAGGCGCTGCCGGATTTCCTGGAAGAGCGGGACGAGCTGCTGCTGCGGGATGCCGGAGGCGTGGGGATCGATGGAGACGAGATAGCGGCCGCGGGGATGGAAGCCGAGGTTGCGGTGTTCGAGGTTGCGCAGGCTCTGGCCGAGGAGGGCGGCGGTGCTGAGAAGGACGAGCGAGAGGGCGGCCTGGGCGATGACGAGCGCGTTCTGGAGCCAGTGGCGCTGGGCGCCGATGGAGCGGCCGGTTCCGCGCATGGCTTCGATGGGCTGGGCGCGGGAGGTGGTCCATGCGGGGACGACTCCGAAGAGGACGCCGGTGACGAGGGAGATGGCGAGGGCAAAGAGGAGGACGGGCGCGGAGGGTGCGGCGTGGATGGGGATCCATGTGCTCTGCGCGGAGTGGGCGTAGGCGAGGCGCAGGATGAGGCGCGCGCCGGCCCATGCGACGGCGATTCCGGCGAGGCTGCCGAGGATTGCGAGGAGGATGCTTTCAACGAGGGCGCTGCGCACGAGGCGGCTGCGGGGCGAGCCGAGGGCCACGTGGACGGCGGTTTGCCGGCGGTTGCGGAGTCCGCGGGCGAGGAGGAGGTTGGCGATATTGGCGCAGGCGAGCAGCAGGACGCAGAGGGCGGCGAGGAGCAGCAGGCGCAGACCGCCGCGGTAGTTGCGGCGCATGAGAGAGACGCCGGCGCCGCCGGGCGTGAGGTGGAGGGTTTGTTGCCGCCAGAGAGACTTTTCGGGCGGG
>DAHVZZ010000224.1:0-9444 GCA_027323785.1 Acidobacterium sp.
GGATAAATTCCAGCAATCCCCATTGCTGGCGAGTTTCCGCCAGGGGTTGGGGTTGCCTGCCGCGCAGGAGCAGCCACGCTCACCAGCATCACCATCGCCGATCTCGCAGCTCCGGAATCCCTCCGGCGTCCCCTCTGCGTCGATCTGGACGGAACCCTGGTCAGAAGCGATACCCTGATGGATTCCCTGGCCCTGCTCGTCCGAACCCAGCCCCGGGCCGCCCTGCGCCTTCCTCTCTGGCTGCTCCGCGGCAAAGCGGCGCTCAAATCCGAAGTCGCCGCGCGCGTCTCTCTCGACCCACGGCATCTTCCATGGAACACCGCCCTCCTGCGTTTCCTGCAGGACGAACACGCCTCCGGCCGCAGGATCTACCTCACCACCGGCGCGGACCTCCAACTGGCCGAGCCCATCGCCACCCACCTCGGCATCTTCGCCGGCGTGCTCGCCAGCAATGGCAAGACCAACTTCACTGGCAACAACAAGCTCGATGGCCTGCGTCGCCTCTTCGGAGAAACCGGCTTCGACTATATCGGCAATGCGAGCGCCGATCTGCCGCTTCTCGCCGCAGCCGGAGCCGCCATACTCGCCAATCCATCCGCGGGTCTTTGCCAGCGGCTGCGCAGCCGGAAAATCGAAATCGCAAAACAGTTCGATGACCATGCGCCGCGGCCTCGCGCCTTTCTGAAGGCGATCCGCCTCCACCAGTGGGCCAAGAACCTGCTGATCTTCCTGCCCCTTGTCCTCGCCCACAAGCTCAGCCCCTTACCGGCCGCGCAAACCCTGCTCGCCTTCCTCGCCTTCAGCCTCTGCGCTTCGGCTACATACATCGTCAACGACGTGCTGGACATGGAAGCCGACCGCCACCATCCCAGAAAGCGTCTGCGCCCCTTTGCAGCCGGCGATTTGTCTGTGACTGCCGGTGCCGCCCTCAGCGCTGCGCTGCTCACCGGCGCTCTGGCCATTGCCGCATTTCTCCTGCCCCTGCCCTTTCTCGGCTGGCTGCTGCTCTACCTGGTCACCACCCTTTCCTACTCCCTCTGCGTCAAAAAGATCGCCCTGGCGGATGTCATTCTCCTCTCCGGCTTGTACACCCTGCGACTCCTCGCCGGAGCGGCCGCCACGCGCGTCCCAATTTCCCCATGGCTCGCCGCCTTTGCCCTCTTCCTCTTCCTCAGCCTCGCCATGGTCAAGCGCTTCAGCGAGCTCCAGAATACCCGCGCCCGCGGGCAGAAGCCGGCCAACGGCCGCGGATATCTGCTGGCCGACATCGAACAACTCCGGAGCTTTGGAACCTCCAGCGCCTACGCTTCCGTCGTCGTCTTCTCCTTCTACATCGGCGCGCACAATGTAACCGCGCTCTATCCGCACGCCGCCTGGCTCTGGCTCATCACGCCACTGATGATCCTCTGGCTCAGCCGCATCTGGCTGCTGGCTTCGCGCGGCGAACTCGACGAGGATCCCCTCGTCTTTGCCCTCACCGACCGCATGAGCCTGCTCATCGGTGTCGGCGTAGCACTCATTGCGGCGCTCGCCGCACTGTGAGTGGTGCAAAATAGACCATCATGGGCCGCTCCAAAGCTCGTCCCCGCTTCCTGTCCTGGGGACGCTATCCACAACTCCAGGCCGATCTGGTCCCGCTTCACTGGACCAGCGACTTCCCCCTGCCCCGACCGCTGGCGACGAAACTGCTCCCCGTAGGCCTGGGCCGCAGCTACGGCGACGTCTGCCTGCTGGAACACGGCACCCTCCTCCAGACCACCGGCATGGACCGCCTCCTCGCCTTCGACGCCGCAACCGGCATGTTGCGATGCGAGGCCGGCGCGTCGCTGAAACAAATTCTCGACTTCGCCGTACCCCGCGGCTTCTTCCTCCCCGTCACCCCCGGCACCAAATACGTAACCGTCGGCGGAGCCATCGCCAATGATGTCCACGGCAAAAACCATCACGTCGCCGGATCCTTCGGCCGCCACGTCGTGCGCTTCGAGCTCGTTCGCTCCGACGGCGCCCGCATGATCTGCAGCCCCGTCGAAAATCCTGACTGGTTCGCGGCCACCATCGGCGGCATGGGCCTCACCGGCCTTATCACCTGGGCCGAAATTCGCCTGCGCCCCATCGTCTCCAGACGCATCGACTACCGTGGCGAGAAGTTCCACGGCCTCGATGAGTTCTTTGCGCTCTCTCAGGCCGCCCAAAGCGAATACACCGTCGCCTGGATTGACTGCGTCTCCACCGGACCGAATTTCGCCCGCGGTATCTTCATGCAGGGCGATCACGCCCAGCTTCCAGGCCCGCTCACCCGCAGTTCCGAACCCAAACTGACCTTCCCCTTCGACCTGCCGGCCATCGCGCTCAATCGCTGGTCCATGGCGGCCTTCAATTCTCTCTATTTCCACAGGCAGCTCGGCCAGATCAAAACCGCCCAGGTCGATTACGAACCCTTCTTCTACCCCCTCGATTCCGTCCTCCAATGGAACCGCATGTACGGAAAACAGGGCCTGCTCCAGTTCCAGAACGTGCTGCCCCCGGCCAGCGGCCGCGAAGGCATGCTGGAAATCCTCAAGGCCATCACCAAATCCGGCCTCGCATCCTTCCTCGCCGTCATCAAGTTCTTCGGCGACCTGCCCTCCGTCGGCATGATGTCCTTCCCCGCTCCCGGCCCCATGCTCGCGCTCGATTTCCCCATCCGCGGTACGGATTCCTTCGACCTGGTCGACCGCCTCGCGCGCATCACCCAGGAACACGGCGGACGCATGTACTCCGCCAAGGACGCGCGTATGACCGCCGAACAGTATCAGTCCTTCTTCCCGCGCTGGCGGGAGTTTCAGCATTACGTCGACCCGCAGTTCGACTCCGCCTTCTGGCAGCGCGTCACCGGCAGGAGGAAGCTTGAAGACTAAGAACCTTCCCCGCCGCGTGCTGGCCCTCGGAGCCACCTCCGCCATCGCCGAAGCCACACTCCGCCTGCTCGCGGAACAGGGCGCCAGCTTCTTCCTCGTCGGACGCAATCCATCCAAACTGGCGGCGGTCCGAGACGACCTCCTCACCCGTGGCGCATCCGCCGCAACCACCTTCGTCGCCGACCTCGACGACACCGCTGCGCATCCCCCCATGCTCGAGCACGCCGCGGCCACCCTCGGCGGAATCGACCTGGCCCTCGTGGCGCACGGTGTCCTCGGCATCCAGGCAGAAGCTGAACAGCTCTTCTCCGCCGCCCAATCCATCCTCCAGACCAACCTGCTCTCCGCCGTCTCGCTCGTCGGCTGGCTGGCCAACTATATGGAGCCTCGGCACGACGGCGTTATCGCCGTCATCTCCTCCGTTGCCGGCGATCGCGGACGCAAAAGCAATTACCTCTATGGCGCTTCCAAAGGCGGCCTCAATATCTTCCTCGACGGCCTCCGCAACCGCATCGACCGCTCCGGCGTGCACATCCTGACGATCAAGCCCGGCTTCGTAGCCACACCCATGACCGCCCATCTCCCGCCTGGCCCGCTCTTCGCGCAGCCCCCAGCCGTCGCCCGGGACATTCTGCGCGCCATTGAACGTCGGAAAAACGTCCTCTATACTCCGGGTTTCTGGCGGCCCATCATGCTCATCGTCAGAAGCATACCCGCGCGGATCTTCAACCGGCTGAATCTCTAATCGCCTGCCACAGCCTGCAATCTGAATCGCGAAAGCCCCACCGCACATCTTCTGGATAGAGTCGTCATCTCTTGCGCTGGCCGTTCGCTGTTACCTGTGAGTCCGCTATCTGCATTTTCCCGGTTGACGATCACTATACTTACTGGTAAGTATAGTGACATGGGCGCAGGCAAATGCGAAACCCCCGCTAAAATCCTCTCGGCGGCCGCCGATCTCTTCTCCCGGGACGCCTATGCCTGCGTCTCCGTGGATGAAGTCGCTGAAAAGGCCGGCTGTACCAAGGTCACCGTCTACCAGCACTTCAAATCCAAGGACCATCTGCTCGTCGAATCCCTCCGCATGCGTCTCGCCCGCCGGGAAGCGCGGCTGGATGCCTTCCTCGAACAACTGACGCCGGACTCCGACCCCCTCCTCGCCGTCTTTGACTGGCTCGAGGAATGGATCGATCCCGCTCACTTTCGCGGCTGTGCCTTTGTCAAAGCTGTCAATGAGCTCTCAGCCGTTGTGCCGGAAGTCCGCGACGTCGCGCTCGAGGCCAAGGAAAAACTTGCCGACAGGTTTGCCTCCCTGGCAAAAGCATCCGGAAGGACCAAATCGCGTGAGCTCGGCCAGCAACTGGCCCTGATCTTCGAGGGCGCACAATCTCTGGCGCTGATCCAGTCCAGCGCCCATCCCGCCACACTGGCGCGCCGCATTGCCGTCACCGTCCTGAACGACTGGGACGCCCGCGGCAATACCGCCGAACCCGGGAACCAGTCCGACCGGCCCCGAATAGGGAGACGCTGAAGCCTTATGTGGATTGTTCGCCTCGCGCTCCGCAGGCCCTACACCTTCGCCGTCCTCGCTCTTCTGCTGATGGCTCTGGGCCCACTGGCCATTCTCAACATGCCGGTGGACATCTTCCCCAATATCGATATCCCCGTTGTCTCCATCATCTGGGAGTACACCGGCTTTTCCCCGCAGCAGATGGCCAACCGCATCGTCTCCATGAGCGAGCGCGCCCTGACCACGACCGTCAACGACATCCAGCACATCGAATCGACTTCCGTCGACGGCCGATCCATCATCAAGGTTTACTTCCAGCCCGGCGTCGATATCGGAAATGCGGTTGCCCAGATCACCGCCATCTCGCAGACCATGACCCGCCACATGCCGGCGGGCACCACGCCCCCGCTGATTATCCAGTACAACGCATCCAGCGTGCCCGTCCTCGAGCTCGGACTTTCCGGCCAGGGCCTTTCGCAGACTCAGCTCAACGACCTCGGCCTCAATTTCATCCGCCCCCAGCTCGTCACCATCCCCGGCGTCGGCATTCCCTATCCCTACGGCGGCAAGATGCGCCAGGTCCAGGTGGACATCAACCTGCCGGCCCTGCAGGCGAAAGGACTGTCTCCGGCTGACGTGGTCAACGCCATCGCCGATCAGAACCTGATCCTGCCCTCCGGCACCATGAAGGATGGCAAGTTCGAGTACGAACTGGAAACCAACAGCGCCCCGCTCACCATCAGGGGCCTCAACAATCTGCCCATCCGCGAAGTCAACGGCGCCATGGTTTACGTTCGCGACGTCGCTCACGTGCGTAATGGCGCTCCGCCGCAGACCAACATCGTTCGCGTCAATGGTCAGCGTGCCGCTCTGCTCTCCGTCATGAAGACCGGCAACGCTTCCACCCTCAACATCGTCAGCGATGTTCTGGCCAAAGTGAAGGCCATGAAATCGCAGCTTCCGCGGGCGCTCAAAATTACCCCGCTGGCCGACCAGTCGATCTTCGTCAAAGCCGCCATCAACGGCGTTGTCCATGAGGCCATCATCGCCGCCTGTCTCACCGCGATCATGATCCTCATCTTCCTCGGCAGCTGGCGCAGCACTCTGATCATCGCCATCTCCATTCCCCTCTCCATCCTTGCCTCCCTGCTGGTCCTCTGGGCCCTCGGCCAGACCGTCAACATCATGACCCTGGGCGGTTTTGCCCTGGCCGTCGGCATACTTGTCGACGACGCCACCGTTGCCATCGAGAACATCAATCGCCAGCTCGAAATGGGCGCCGATCTCGAAACCGCCATCCTCGAAGGCTCCGCTCAGATTGCCGTGCCGGCTTTCGTCGCCACCATCTCCATCTGCATCGTCTTCGTCCCCATCTTCTTCCTCAGCGGAGTGGCCCGCTATCTCTTCGCACCCATGGCGGAAGCGGTCATCTTCGCCATGCTCGCCTCCTACCTGCTCTCCCGCACCGTCGTGCCCATGATGGCGAAGTACCTCCTCCACATGCATGACGATGCCGCGGTGAAACGCCGCTCCGGCAGCCGCAATCCCTTCGTCCGCTTTCAGCGCGCCTTCGAGCGCGGCTTCGAGGGCATCCGCATCGCCTACAGGCGCACCCTCGATCTCTGCCTGCGCCATGCCGTCGTCTTCCTTTCCCTCTTCATGCTCTTCACCGTCGGCTCGGCCGCTTTCCTCTACCAGGACCTCGGCGAAAACTTCTTCCCCTCCGTCGACAGCGGTCAGTTCAAGCTCCATGTGCGCGCTCGCACCGGCACCCGCATTGAGGACATGGCCCACCTCTGCGCCCGCATCGACAACACCATCCGCGAAAACATCCCCAAAAATCAGCTCAGCACCATCATCGACAACATCGGCCTGCCCTATTCCGGCATCAACATGTCCTACTCCAACTCCGCCCCCATCGGCCCGGCGGACGCCGACATTCTCGTCTCCCTCAAGCCCCACCACCAGCCCACAGCGCAGTTCGTCGCAAAGCTCCGGCGCATCCTACCCAGGGCTTTCCCCGGCACCGAGTTCTACACCCTGCCCGTCGACATGGTTACGCAGATCCTCAACTTCGGTCTCCCCGCCCCCATCGACGTGCAAATCGCGGGGCACAACCTCCAGGGCGATCGCATCGTGGCGGATCAGCTCCTCAATAAGCTCAAATACGTCCCCGGCGCCGCCGACATGCGTATCCAGCAGACCTTCGACGATCCCAAACTTTCCATCGACGTCAATCGCACTCTCGCCGCCGGCGCCGGCCTCCAGCAGCGCAATGTCGCCCAGAGCCTGCTCATTGCCAGCAGCGGCAGCTTCCAGACCTCGCCCACCTTCTGGCTCGATCCGCGCAACGGCGTGGAGTACAGCATCGCCGTCCAGTCTCCCCAATACACGCTCGACAGTCTCCAGGACCTCAAAAATATTCCCATCACCACCGGTACCCTTCCCCCGAACACCGGTTCGATGGGCCCCGGCTCTCCTCCCAGCACCGCACCCATGGGCGGAAAACCCGTAACCATCCTCAACGACGTCGCCAAAATTGTGCCCGGCGAGGAGATGGGCACCGTCACCGACTACAACATCGTCCCCACCATCGACATTTACGGCAACGTCGTCGGTACCGATCTCGCCACAGTCGACAGGCACGTCGAGAAAATCGTCGCTCAGGAGCGCCCCCATCTGCCCCGTGGCTCCCACATCGTCATCCGTGGACAGGTCCGCACGATGTACCGCTCCTACTCCGGGCTGCTCGACGGCCTGCTCTTCTCCATCCTCCTCGTCTACCTGCTCATCGTCGTCAACTTCCAGTCCTGGATCGACCCCTTCATCATCATCACCGCTCTGCCGGCGGCTATCTCCGGCATTGTCTGGATGCTCTTCCTCACCCACACCACCCTCAGCGTTCCCGCTCTCACCGGAGCCATCATGTGCATGGGTGTCGCAACATCCAATTCCATCCTCGTCATCAGCTTTGCGCGTGAGCAGTTGCAGGACACCGCCGGCAACGCCCGCCTTTCCGCTCTCAATGCCGGTTACGTACGCTTCCGGCCCGTCCTCATGACCGCTCTCGCCATGATCCTCGGCATGGTTCCCATGGCGCTTGGCCTCGGTGCCGGCGGCGGACAAAACGCGCCTCTGGGCCGCGCCGTCATCGGCGGACTCCTCTTTGCCACCGTCTCTACCCTCTTCTTTGTACCTACCGTTTTCAGCGTGCTGCACGGATGGCTCGAACGGCGGAAGTCTCGCCCCGGCCCGGATCAGCAGCTTCCCGCGGAGATTCAACCATGACCGATTCCACCCCACGCGGCAACCATCCGCACATCGATCCCGGCGAACTGCCTCCCATCTCTGGACGCAAGGGCCTGATCTTTGTCGTCGTCTTCCTGCTCGTAGCCGCCGCGCTCGCCGTCGCCGGCATCGTCCCCCGCCTGCGCGCGCAAAAACGTCTCGCCCAGCGCACCGACGCGCTGGCGCTTGAGGACGTTGTCGTCCGCAAACCCACGCCCGGCCCCCTCACGCAGGACATCGTCCTGCCCGGCAATATGTTTGCCTATGTCGACTCCCCCATCTATGCGCGCACCAATGGCTACCTGGAAAAGTGGTACTTCGACATTGGCGCTCACGTCCGCAAAGGCCAGCTGCTGGCCGTCATCGCCAGCCCGGAAATCGACCGCGAGCTCGCCCAGGCCAAAGCTGACCTCGCTACCGCCAAATCCGCCGCCAGCTTTGCCAGCGTGCAGGCCGCCCGCTATAAGAACCTCCTCGCGCAAAACGCCGTCACCCAGCAGGACACGGAAAGCTACATCACCCAGGCCGCATCCACTCAGTCGCAGGTGCGTTCGGCCCTGGCCAACGTCCAGCGCCTTCAGCAGCTCGTCGATTTCGAACGGGTCTACGCGCCCTTCAGCGGAACCATCACCTCGCGCGATGTCGATATTGGCACCCTCATCACCGCCGCCGCCACGGAGCTCTTCCACCTCGACGACGAACACGTCATGCGCGTCTACGTCAACGTGCCCCAGGTCGATTCCCCCGAGTGCATCCCCGGTACCCCCGCCGATCTCACTCTCCGGCAGTACCCGGGCCGTGTCTTCCACGGAAGGGTCGTCCGTACCGCGCGCGCCATCAATCCCTCGTCGCGTACCCTGCTCGTCGAAGTAGACGTCCCCAATCCTCACGGAACGCTGGTCCCCGGCGACTTCACCGAGGTCCACTTCCATGTAAAGGTCGCGCCCCGCGCGATGATCATCCCGGTCTCCTCCATGATCTTCCGTCAGCAGGGTCTGCGCGTGGCGACCGTCGTCCACGGCGATGTCATCAGGATGGTCCCCATCTCCATCGGGCAGGATGACGGCAAGGTCGTTCAGGTCATCGATGGCCTGAACCCGAACAGCCTGGTTGTCCAGAGTCCCCCGGACTCCATGATCGCTGGCGAAAAAGTAAGAGTCGTTCAACCGAATGACGACGGCATTCCCGGCGAGCCGCAGACCTCCGGCCCCGCTGGCGGCCAGCCCCCCGCCGCTTCCAACCCACACCGGGGAGGCCGCTGATCATGCGTTCCCTCGCCTGGGCGCTTGCCGCTTCCGCCTTCGCCGTTGCGCTGGCTGGCTGCACCGTCGGCCCCAATTACCATCGCCCGTCGGTTCCCACCGCGCCCGCGTGGCGCGACGCACCGCCGCCCAATCCGCCCAACGGCAGCTGGCAGCACGCCCATCCCGCCGCCGCGGCGCTGCGCGGTCAGTGGTGGCGGGTGTACAACGATCCCCGCCTCGATCGGCTGGAACAGAAAGTCGCTGTTTCCAATCAGACGCTGCGCGCCGCCATGGAAAACTACTTCGCCGCGCGCGAACAGGTTAGAGTCGCGCGCTCGCAGTACTTCCCCACGCTTGCCGCCGGACCCTCCTTCCAGCGCACCCGCAACTCCTACAACCAGGCCAACGCCAGCAAGGCTTTCTCGAACCTCCAGTACAACACCTTCTCTCTCGGCGGCCAGGCCCAGTGGGAGCCCGACATCTGGGGACAGGTGCGCCGCAGCGT
>DAHVZZ010000240.1:0-2226 GCA_027323785.1 Acidobacterium sp.
CGGCATCTGCTACCGCCGCATCGACGCTCCCGGCATCGAACGCCTCACCGGAGCCGGCGTCTACTACGGCGCGTCTCTCACCGAGGCCCAGGCCTGCAAAGACGAAACCGTCTATATCGTCGGCGGAGCCAACTCCGCCGGCCAGGCCGCTATGCATTTTTCCCGTTTTGCCGCCCAGGTGGTTATGCTGGTGCGGTCGGATTCTCTCGAAAAGAGCATGTCGAAATATCTCATCGATCAGATTGCTGCCACATCGAACATAAGTGTGGAGACCCACTCCGAGATCGTGGAAGCCATCGGCGACCGCCGCCTGGAGAGCCTGCGCATCCGCGGCCCTCACGGCGAGCAGCTTCGCCCCGCCTCGTCCGTCTTTCTGTTCATCGGCGCCGCGCCCCAGACGGAATGGCTCCCCCAGTCCATCCTTCGCGACAGCAATGGCTTTATCCTCGCCGGTCCCGATCTGCGCATCGACGGCCAGCTCCCGCGCACGTGGAACGAAGACCGCCAGCCCTACCTGCTGGAAACCTCCATGCCCGGCATCTTTGCCGCTGGCGACGTGCGCCACGGTTCCGTAAAAAGGGCGGCTTCGGCCGTCGGAGAGGGTTCGATAGCGGTTCAGTTCATGCACCGCTATCTGGCACAGTATTAGGATCATTCATCAGATGGAAGCTACGGCAGGGCAGGCAATCGTCAGGGTTTTGAGCGAGCAGGAGTTACTGCAGCTCATCCCCCACGTGCCTCTTCTCGCGCGCCTCAGGCCTGAAGAACTGAGCTGTCTCGGCCAGGTGGAGCTGGTCGAAGCCCCCGCCGGTTTCCCGGTCTATCGCCAGGGCGAAACGCCGCCCACCTTCTGCGTCATCCTCGATGGCGAGCTCCGCGCCTTCCGCCGCGAAGCCAGTGGCATCGAAACCCCCATCGCCGACATCCTCGCCGGCGACACCTTCGGCGAAGCTCCCCTGCTCATGGGCGCGGAAAAAAGCGGCGTCACCTGCGAAACCTCCACCCCCCTGCGCATGTTGCGCATCGATGTCGAGAGTTTCTGGAAGCTCATGGCCACCTGTCCCCAAATTCGCAAACAGGTCCTCGCCAACGCCGCCAACCGCATCCACACCTTCCAGGCCACCACCCTCCATCGCGAAAAGCTCATCTCCCTCGGCACCCTCGCCGCCGGCCTCATGCACGAGCTCAACAATCCCGGCGCCGCCGCCCGCCGTTCCGCCTCCCAGCTCCGCGAAAACCTCGGCCGCCTCCAGGAAATCAGCATGCGCTTCTGCCATGCTCCCCTCACCGTGGATCAGACCCGCTGCCTTCTCGACATGCAGCAGGAAGTCCTTGCCCAGCACAAGGCCAAACCCCTCGGCAGCCTCGAAGAGGCCGATGCCGAAGAGGAGCTCGCCGCCTGGCTCGACGGCCTCGGTGTCGCCAATTCCTGGAAGCTCGCCCCCACTCTGGTCGCCGCCGGCTGGCGATGTTCCGATATCGTCTGCGCTCAGGAAGCCTTCGCTCCCGAAGCCCTTCAGGACGCTCTCAACTGGCTCGAAGCCCTCATCTCCGCCACCCAGCAGCTCACCACCATCGAGGAAAGCCTCAGCCGCGTCACCGACCTCGTCATCGCCGTCAAGCGCTACGCCTACGAGGACAAAGGCGGCGAGCGCACCATCGACCTCCATGAGAGCATCCACAGCACTCTCACCATCCTCGGCCACAAATTCCGCCACAAGCAGCTTGCCGTCGAAAAGGACTTCGCTCCCGATCTCCCCAAACTCACCACTCGCGGCACCGGCCTCAGCCAGGTCTGGACCAACCTCCTCGACAACGCCACCGACGCCGCCCCCGAAGGCTCAAAAATTCGCGTCCGCACCTGGGCCGAAGACCACCAGCTCTGCGTCGGCGTATCCGACGAGGGCCCCGGCATCCCACCCGAAATTCAGCCCCACATCTTCGAGCCCTTCTTCACCACCAAGCCCTCCGGCGTCGGCACCGGCCTCGGCCTTGAAATCGCCAGCCGCATCGTCCGCGGCCAGTTCCACGGAACCATCGACTTCACCTCCGCGCCCGGCCGCACCGAATTCGTCGTCCGCCTGCCCCTCGCGAACGCCTGACCCGGCTACTTTCCGATCTGCACCCGCGCTGTCTCTCCTGTCCCCGGCGATACCGCAAACCGGAACAGCCGATCCCCCGCATCGTAGTGGAATCCGCTCACCGAGCCTTCCAGCGCTTTGACCT
>DAHVZZ010000244.1:0-10987 GCA_027323785.1 Acidobacterium sp.
GATATCGCCAATGCGTCGATGTACGACGGGTCGACGGCGTGTCCTGAGGCGGTGCTGATGGCGATGCGGGTAACGGGGCGCGAGGGCGTGGTGGTGGCGAGGAGCGTGCATCCGGAGTACCGCGAGGTGATGCGGACGTACGCGCAGCATCGCGAGGCAGAGAGCGGGCGGACGACGCGGGAGGTTGGGTTTGGCGAGGACGGCCGAATTGACCTGAAGGCGCTGGATGCAGCGGTGAGCGAGGAGACGGCTTGCGTGCTGGTGCAGTCGCCGAACTTCTTTGGGGTGGTTGAAGACATTCCCGCGGTTGCGGAGATTGCGCACAGGAAAGGCGCGCTGCTGGTGGTGGCGATTGCCGAGGCTATTTCGCTGGGCGTGGTGCGGCCTCCGGCGGAGGCGGACATTGTGGCGATGGAGGCGCAGTCGTACGGAGTGGCGCCGAGCTACGGCGGTCCCTTCTGCGGAGTGATCGCGGCGAAGGAGAAGTACCTGCGGCAGATGCCGGGACGGCTGGTGGGCGAGACGAAAGATAAGCAGGGGCGGCGCGGTTTTGTGCTGACGCTGTCGACACGCGAGCAGCACATCCGGCGCGAGAAGGCGACTTCGAACATCTGCACGAATCAGGCGCTGGTGGCGCTGATGGCGACGATCTTCATGACCATTTACGGCAAAGAGGGCATGAAGGAAGTGGCGCTGCAGAATCTGGCGAAAGCGGATTACGCGGCGCGGACTCTGGGCGCGAAGGGGAAGCTGCTGTTTGGCGGCTCGCCGCGGTTCAACGAATTTGTGCTGACGACGGACGAGGCTCCGGAGGCGCTGAACGAGCGGCTGCTCGAAGAGAAAATTATTGGCGGAGCGCCGCTGAAGCGGTGGTATCCGGAGCTGGGCAATGCGACGCTGTGGTGCGCGACGGAGCTGACGTCGAGAGATGAGATCGACCGGGCGGCCGCGGTGGTGGGG
Source organism: Acidobacterium sp. (assembly GCA_027323785.1). Lineage (GTDB taxonomy): Bacteria > Acidobacteriota > Terriglobia > Terriglobales > Acidobacteriaceae > Palsa-343. Next base: position 961 of record DAHVZZ010000244.1, read on the forward strand.
CGGTAGAGAAGAATCTTTACCACAGAGGACGCAGAGTACACAGAGGACTTTGGGGTTTGCGGGTTCGATCGATGGAAGCGGTTCAACAGCCGGAAGGGAAATCAGAAGACGATGGCAGCAGAAGCCACTGAACAGTTCATCGGCACACAGCGCAAGGTGACGGCGCACCTGACGCAGGATGAGGGGCTGAGCTTTGAGAAGTCGGCGCCGGGGAAGAAGGCTTACCGGCTGGCGCCGCTGGATGTTCCGGAGGTTGACGCCGCGTCGCTGCTCGGAAGCGCGTACCGGGCGGAGAGCGCGGAGCTGCCGGAGCTGAGCGAGATTGAGATTGTGCGGCACTTTACGCGGCTCTCGACGTGGAATTACGCCATCGATCTGGGGATGTATCCGCTGGGCAGCTGCACGATGAAGTACAACCCGCGGGTGAACGAGTTTGTGTCGCGGCTGGAGGGGATTGCGGAGGCGCATCCTTATCAGCCGGAGGCGCTGTCGCAGGGATCGCTGGGGATCATCCGGCTTTTGCAACAGTGTCTGACGGAAATTACCGGGATGGACGCGATCACGCTGCAGCCGGCGGCGGGCGCGCACGGGGAGTTCACGGGGATTCTGCTGGCGCGGGCGTATCACGAGGCGAAGGGGAATCCGCGGAAGACGGTGATTATTCCCGACTCGGCGCACGGGACGAATCCGGCGACGGCAGCGATGTGCGGCTATGAGGTGGTGAACTTCAAGTCGAACGCGAACGGCGGCGTGGACGTGGAGGCGCTGGCGGCGGCGGTGACGGAAGAGACGGCCGCGCTCATGCTGACCAATCCGTCGACGATTGGGGTGTTTGAGAACGAGATTCACCGTATTGCGGACATTCTGCATGCGAAGGGCGCGCTGCTATATATGGATGGCGCGAATATGAACGCGCTGTGCGGGAAGGTGCGGCCGGGCGACTTTGGCGTGGATGTGATGCACCTGAATCTTCACAAGACGTTTTCGACTCCGCATGGAGGCGGCGGGCCGGGATCGGGTCCGGTGGCGTGCAGGAAGATTCTGGAGCCGTATTTGCCGACGCCGGTGGTGGAAGAGGGCGCGGACGGGCTGCTGCATCTGAACTACGACAGGCCGCAGTCGGTGGGGCGGGTGAAGGCGTTTTTCGGCAACTTCGGGATGTTTGTGCGGGCGCTGGCGTACATTCTGGCGAACGGGCCGGATGGACTGCGGCAGACGACCGAGGATGCGGTGCTGAACGCGAACTACATCCGGGCGAAGCTACAGGACTTGTACGAGCTGCCGTACACGACGCCCTCGATGCATGAGGTGGTGTTCAGCGACCGGCGGCAGACGCGGAACGGAGTGAAGACGGGCGACATTGCGAAGCGGCTCATTGATTATGGGTTTCATCCATACACCGTTTCTTTCCCTTTGATCGTGCCGGGGGCGCTGATGATTGAGCCGACGGAGAGCGAGTCGCGGGAGGAGCTGGATTTGTTTGTGGACGCGATGCGGCAGATTGCGCGCGAGGTGGAAGAGAATCCACAGGTGGTGCTGGACGCGCCGCATTCGACGCGGGTATCGCGGCTGGATGAGACGATGGCGGCGCGGAAGCCGATACTGCGCTGGCGCAGGAGCTAAGGCGGAGTTATTACGGCGCCGGTGGGCAACATCATTGATGGGGCGGACAACGGGTCGGGTAGAGCTTTCAACCGGGCGCTATCTGCGGGGGATTGCGGCCGGTCGCGGATGATTAAATCTAAGTCATCTATTTGTCATGACGGGGTGGGCGAGTGTCGGTGATAGCGCAAACGGCATAAGGATTGCAGTGCGGATGCTGTAAGATCGGTACGCATGCAAAATCGGACATTTCCTCATGCTATGTTGCGTGAGATCTACGAGCAGCCGGAGGCGCTGGCGGCGACGATGGCGCGTTACGCTCCGAGGGGAGCGCTGGACGCGAATGCCTTCGCGGATGTTGCCGAAGCGCTGCGGGGCCGGCAGCGGGTGGTGATTGCGGCGAGCGGGTCGAGCCGGCATGCGGGTCTGGCGGGCGAGATCATGCTGGAGGATCTGGCGGGCCTGGCGGTGGACGTGGAGTATTCGAGCGAGTATATGTATCGCTCGACGCATACGCTGCACGATCCCGGAGTGGTGGTGATATCGCAGTCGGGCGAAACGGCGGACACGCTGGCGGCGCTGCGGGAGGCGAAGGCCCGGGGACTCGCCACGGTGGCGATTACGAATCACGCGGAGTCGCAGATGGCGCGGGAGGCTGACGCTTCGCTGCCGACGCTGGCGGGCCGGGAGGTGGCGATACCGGCGACGAAGAGTTTTACGACGCAACTAAGCGTGCTGTATGTGCTGGCGCTGTATCTGGCGCGGCTGGGCGGGCGCATGACGGCGCACGCGGCGGACGCGCACTGCGAGCAGATGGAGCGGCTGCCGAAGCTGCTGGAGCAGAACCTGGAGCGGTGGGAAGAGCAGATCCGGGCTATCGTCGAAGAGCTGCGCGAGGCGCGGACATTTTTGTATCTGGGGCGGGCGATCCACTATGCGATTGCGCGGGAAGGCGCGCTGAAGCTGAAGGAGTCGGCGTATGTGCAGGCGGAGGGTTTGCCGGCGGGCGAGCTGAAGCATGGGCCGAACGCGCTGGTGAGCCCGGAGGCGCCGCTGGTGGTGCTGGCCACGCGGGACCGGAACGATCCGGACTCGTCGCTGCGGTACGAGCGAACCCTGCAGCTGATGCGCGAGATGCGCGAGCAGGGGGCGAAGGTGATTGCGGTGCATGTGGAGGGCGACGAGGAGGCGGCGCGCTGGAGTAGCCGGCCGGTCGCGGTTCCGGAGTGCGATGAATTTCTGCTGCCGCTGCTGGAAGCAGTGCCGCTGCAGATGCTGGCGTATTTTATTGCGGTGCAGCGCGGGGTGAATGTGGATGCGCCGCGGAATCTGGTGAAGGCGGTGGTGCGGGAGTAACGGAGCACCCTGTCAGTCGACCGGTATCACTCTGGTAACAGTGTGTGGTAACCAGAGAGTCTTGTTTCCTTTGGTTTTTTCGCGATAGTCTCAGGCGTATTCCATTTTTTCGATCGCGCGCAGGGGCCACAAGTGTGGTAAGTGGAAAGCGCACTGTACATGCAGAACATACTTCTGGACATCCTGATCATCGGTCTGCTGGTTCTGCTGTTTGGATCCATCTACCGGAAGCACGCCACGGTTCGCATCCGATTCTGGCTGCTGGGGTGGATCTTTGTCCTGGTGCATTTCGGGCTGCTGCTGCTGAATCCATCGCGGGGATCGGGACTGACGGTAACGGCTGCGATGAGCGCGCTGATGGTGTGCGGCGCGGCGTTTGTGCTTTCGTTCAGTCTGGTGTGGGAGAGCTACTGGTGGTTCGGAGCGCCGGCGGTGCTGCTGACGATTCCGCCGGTGACTTATATAGTTGCGGCCACGACGTGGGACGCGCCGGTGCTGATCCTGGTGGCGATTGCGGGGGTGGTGCAGGCCGGGTTCGCGATTATCGGATGGCGGCTGGGTCGAGGGCAACAGGCGGAGGGGACGCGGGCGCGGACGGCGGTGGCGCGGTGGTGGTCGGTGGCGATTGTGGGAGCGAGCGCCGGGTGGATGTTCTGGATGATTCCGCAGGATCCGGGGCTGAGTTTCTATCCGATGCTGACGGAAGTGTTCCTGCTGTGCGCGGTGCTGTACTGGGAGGAATATCGCCAGAGGAGCGCGGGCGTGCTGACCGGGGTGCTGGGGCTGGCGGCGTGGGGGCTGGTTTTTCCGTTTGGTCTGGCGGCGGCAACGTTGTGGCCGCAGTTCCAGATCGATGGGGAGTGGTGGAATGTGCCGAAGTACTTTGTGGCATTCGGCATGATTCTGACGCTGCTGGAAGAGCAGAAGCTGGAGGCAGACACGCGCAGCGAAGAGTATCGGGTGTTGTTTGAAAATAATCCGCACCCGATGTGGATTTTCGATACGGAGACGCTGCATTTTCTAAAGGTGAACGATGCGGCGGTGGCGCGATACGGGTATTCGCAGGAGGAGTTCCGGGGGATGAACCTGCGGGAGATCCGGCCGCCGAACGAAGTGGATGCTCTGGAGCAGACGATCGCGGGCTCGCGGGAAGACGAGTCGGTGCTGATATCGGGGCCATGGACGCACATTCTGCGGGATGGGCGTCGGATTCAGGTGGAGGTGTCGTCGCACAGCATTCGGTTCGAGGGGCGGAAGGCGCGGTTCTCGCTGGTGCAGGACGTGACGGAGCGGCAGCAGATGCATCATCAGCTGCTACATCAGGCGCACCACGATATGCTGACGGGATTGCCGAACCGGCTGCTGCTGATGGACCGGATGGAGCAGGCGCTGGCATCGGCGGCGAGGCGGTCGAAGAAAGCGGCGATCATCTGCCTGGATCTGGACCGCTTTAAGCAGATCAACGACACGTACGGGCACGCGGTGGGGGATTTGTGCCTGAAGCATGTGGCGGAGCGGCTGAAGAGCCGGTTGCGGGCGTCGGATACGGTGGCGCGATCGGGGGGCGAGGAATTTACGATTGTCGCCGGGGATCTGAACGCGGTCCACGATGCCGAGAAGATTGCGGAGGATCTGCTGGCGGCGCTGCGGAAGCCGCTGGTGGTGGATGAGTATCCGATCGACATGACGGCGAGTTTTGGGATCGCGCTGTATCCGGATCACGGCGAGGATGCGGCGGAGTTGTGGCGGAATGCGGATGCGGCGATGTACCGGGTGAAACGGTCGGGGGGGAACCAGTACGTGCTGGTCTCGCGGGAGATCAGCGAATCGACGGCGGAAGCCAACGAGCTGGAAATGTACATGCGGCGGGCGGTGAAAGAGGGCGGATTCGAGATGTACTACCAGCCGGAGTACGGATGCACGGGCGAGCTGCGGGGGCTGGAAGCGCTGCTGCGGCTGCGGCATCCGAAGCTGGGAGCGGTGAGTCCGGAGCGGTTTATTCCGATTGCGGAGGAGAGCGGTCTGATCGTGCCGGTGGGCGACTGGGTGCTGCGGGAGGTATGCCGGCAGGCGAAGGAGTGGAGAGAGCAGGGATTTGAAGTGCCGCGGATTGCGGTGAACGTGTCGCCGCTGCAGTTGATGCGCATGGATTTTTCGGGACAGGTGCGGGCAGTGGTTCAGGAGATGGAGATGCCGCCGGAGGTTCTGGAAATCGAGATGACGGAAACGACGGTGATGCGCAACGAGGAGGATGTGGCGCGGCAGATGCGGGAACTGGCGGAGCTGGGAATCCGGTTCTCGGTAGACGATTTTGGGACGGGATATTCGTCTTTGCAGCACCTCAATCAGCTGCCGATTCAGACACTGAAGATCGACCGGACGTTCATCGACCGGCTGTGCGATTCGGCGGATACGCGATCGCTGGTGCAGGCGATACTTTCGCTGGCGCACAGTCTGGGGCTGCAGGTGGTGGCGGAAGGCGTGGAGACGGTGGAGCAGATGGAAGTGCTGATCGGCATGGAATGCGACGTGATGCAGGGCTTTCTGTTTTCGCAGCCGCAGCCGGCGAGCAGGATTCCGGGGCTGGTGAGGGACGAGCGGATTGCAGCGCTGTGGGGCCGGGAAGGGACGATTCCGAGGGCGTGAGGGCCCGGGCTCAGTAGGTGGAATGGACTGCGTAGCTCAGGCCAGTGGTGAACTGGAAGGAGTTGCGGCGGGTAGGCGGGATTGCCGCGGGCGGATCGTTCAGATAGCTGTCGTTGGTTCCCACGGAAAAAGAGAGGTTCTTGAAGAACGGCATGGTGGCGGAGTTGATTTCGCTGGCAGAGTAGGCCTTGGTGTTATTAAAGGCCGGGAGCCAGGAAGCCTGCTGGGTGAACTGAATGTTGTGCGGGAGCTTGCGAGTCCAGTTGGCGCTGAGCGTGGATCCGATGAGGTTCTGGTTCTGCTGCGAGGATGTTTGCAGGAAGGACTGGGAGACATACTGGAGCGATAATTTGAGGTCCAGTTCCTGGGTAGGACGGCGCAGGGCGGTCCAGCCGATGCCGCTGCCGTAGACCTGCTGGAGGTTGAGGGCCTGGCCGTAGTTGTGGTCGAAGGTCGTCTGCATGAGGGCGTAGAACTCGGGGGAGAAGTATTCGTCGCGTTCGGCGGCCGCGTGGTAGATCGCGCTTTTGGAGTGACTGGAGGGAATCACGTTTCCGCCCATGGAATAGGCGGGCTGAATGATCTGGCCGAAGGAACCGCTGGCGTTCAGGATGGTACGGTCGCGGGTATTGAGCCAGCCAACGGTGGGCACTGTGCGCGTGAGACTGAGGGAACCGAAGAAGGTGTACTGATTCTGCGTGGCCTGCACGATGGAGGCGCCGCCGGTGAGGTCGCCGTTCCAGGCGCGCAGAAAGCCTGGATGGCCGGAGATCTGCTTGATGAGGGTCTTTTCGTCAACGATGTACTGAGCCTTTTTGACTGGAATGGGGCTGGAGGGTATTCCTTCCTTCGAGAAGGCCCAGATGACGCCGTCCTGGACGACGAGGGTTCCCTGTGGAATGCCGCGCGGGACGGCGCCGTATACCTCGAAGATGGCCTTCTGGAAGATGACGAGACGGGTGGAGGTCTTCAGCTCTCTGATCTGGGACCAGTTGACGCTGAGTTCGCCGACGATGGGGCTGCGGAAGAAGACTTTGCCGCCCAGAGCGCGGAGAAAGCGGCCGGTGAGCCGGTCACCATTTTTGAGCACGAGAATGTCGGGTTTGGATTTTGCTTTCGGGGTGGATTTGGGGACGTACTTTGGCCTGTGATGGGCGGCTTTTGCCTGAGGAGCAGCCGCCAGGCAGGCCTGGGAGACTGCAAGTGCAATAGAAAGAGCAACGAAGAGCGGCAGGAGCGGCCTCGCCGAAGGGGCGAAATGCGGCCGATGCAGGGAACCCATCAAAACTTCTTCCTTCACTCCATACAAAGAGGTTCAGCACAGCAGAAGTGCAAACGATCTTCTCCCGATAGTACAGGAAGAGATTTTTCAGGATTGCGAATCGCAGTTTGGGGGTCACTGATTGTGCACCGGTCGAGGGCAAAACCGAAGGTACTGTGACTTTTATCACGGAAGACATCGGAGGGGCGGACGTATGCTTCCCAATATAGGAGCGAAATGGTCGCAATTGCGCTATCATCGATTTTTGTAGCCGAAGCGGCGGACGAGATCGAGCTGTCCGGAGCATGGAAGTTGAGTCTGCTGAGCGAAATGGCCATAGGAAGGACCGGGGTGGTCGAGTCACTGGACCTGCCTGGTGAGATCCAGCACCACCTGATGCACATGGGATTTATCCCGGAGGCGAGGGTGACGGTGTTGCGGCGGGCTCCGGCCGGCGATCCAACCGTGTATGTTATTGATGGATTTGAAGTTGCTCTGCGGAGCGACACGGCGCGGGGCATTCGGGTCCGCGATTACGAGGCCAAATGAGCAGTTGCTGCAGCACAGAGACCGTCGATCTGCCGGTTGAACCGCGTGTAGCGGGGAAGATTCGCACGGTGGCGCTGGTGGGACCTCCGAATTCAGGAAAGTCTACTCTTTTCAATCGTTTGACAGGATTGCGCCAGAAGGTGGCAAATTATCCGGGGGTGACGGTTGAGCAGCGGGTAGGACGGCTGAGCGGAATCGGCCGGGACGATCTGACGCTGATCGATCTGCCGGGGATTTACGGTCTGGATTCGTATTCCGAGGATGCGCGGGTGGCGGTGGATGTGCTGCACGGCAAGATGCCGGGCACGCCGATGCCGGACGCGATCCTGCTGGTGCTGGACTGCCTGCATTTGCGGCGGCAGCTGATGCTGGCCGCACCGGTGCTGGCGCTGGGGCTGCCGACGCTGGTGCTGCTGAACATGAGCGATGTGATGGATTCGCGAGGCGGCAGCGTGGATTCGCTGGGGCTGGCCAAAGAGATGGGCGTGCCGGTGGCGAAGATCAGCGCGAAGCGGGGACTGGGGCTGGACGCGATCGGGCAGTTTCTGGATCGCAAGGCCGAGCCGGATGCGCCGTCGCCGGCGAAGATCGAGCTGCCAGTGCTGGGGAATCCGCGGTCGTACCGGCAGTGGGCGACGGGCATCAGCACGCGGACGAAGTACAAGGCTCCGCTGTCGAATCAGTGGTCGAAGCGCATCGACAATATTTTGCTGCATCGCATCTGGGGACCGCTGATCTTTCTGGCGGTGGTGTTTGCGGTGTTCCAGGTCGTGTTTACGATTGGCAACCCGCTGTCGGATGGCTTTGGCAACATCCTGTATGCGGCGGGAGATAAAGTAGCTCCGCTGCTGGGGCATGGCTGGTTTGAGTCGCTGGCCATTGACGGAATATGGCGCGGCGTTGCGTCGGTTCTGGTTTTCCTGCCGCAGATTCTGCTGCTCTTCCTGTTTATTGGCGTGCTGGAGGATTCGGGGTATCTGGCTCGGGCGGCGCTGATTGCGGACCGGGTGATGCGGACGTTTGGGCTGAACGGGAAGGCGTTTATTCCGCTGCTTTCGGCGTATGCCTGCGCGGTTCCGGCGATTATGGCGACGCGGACGATTGAGAACAAGCGCGACCGCTTTGCGACGATTCTGGTGACGCCGTTCATGACGTGCTCGGCGCGGCTGCCGATTTACATGCTGATGATTGCGGCGTTCATTCCGGAGCGGCCGCTGCTGGGGGATCTGCTGGGAACGCAGGCGGCGGTGATGCTGTCGTTGTACGTGCTGGGATTTCTGGCGGCGCTGCTGACGGCGCGGCTGCTGAAGTCTTCGATATTGAAGGCGTCGTCGGCGCCGTTCATTCTGGAGTTGCCGCAGTATCGGCTGCCGACGGTGCGGTCGCTTGCGCTGCGGGTGGTGGACCGGGGGCAGGTGTTTCTGCGGCAGGCGGGCACGGTGATTCTGGGCGTGACGCTGGTGCTGTGGGTGATGAGCCATGTGCCGTTCCATGCGACGCTGGGGGAGAGCCTGATTGGGAAGCTGGGGCATCTGATCGAGCCGCTGATACGGCCGCTGGGCTTCAACTGGAAGATCGGGATTGGGCTGCTGACGTCGGTGATGGCGCGCGAAGTGATCGTGGGGACGCTGGGCACGCTGTACGGGGCCGATCCGTCGACGCAGTCCCTGGGGCTGCAGGCGGCGCTGCGTCACGACCTGACGCTGGGCGGAGCGATGGCGCTGGTGGTGTTCTTCGCGTTCGCGCTGCAGTGCACGTCGACGCTGGCGATTGTACGGCGGGAGATGAACAGCTGGAAGTGGCCGGCGCTGCAGTTCTGCTACATGGGCGCGCTGGCGTGGGTGGCGGCTTTTGCCACGAACCACATCGTGCTGATGTTTCTGCACTGAGGCGCTGGAGCGGGGATGGCGGCCCGCGCCCGCGGGTCTGCGCGCGGTTGATTTCAGCGCATTCGAACGAACAACTCCATGGAAGGGACGGCGAGCTTCAGCCGAAGGCGAGCTCGTCCGGGGATTCGAGCGGCGTGCCGCAGACGCGGCAGATGACGGCGGAGCAGTCTCCGCAGACGAGCGGGTCAGAGACGGGACGCGCGCAGGCGGGGCACCAGAGGGGCTGGGGGGCGGGCTGCGGAGTGGAGGGCGGGGAGGACACGGCTTCCCTGAGAGTAGCACCGAGGGCTGGCGATCGTACCCGGTGTCGAATATTGTTCGCCGCTGAGATATCCGCGTTTCTTTGCCGGGGATGGGTGGTAATTATGCAATGAGGGGTCAGGAGGCTGCGCGGGGAATAGAAGCGTCCGAGATATGGGCGAAGAAGTGGGCATCGAATCAGTGGTGGAGAGAGCTGTGGCGACGGCGAGTGCGAATTACGGATATTTGTGGACGGATTTTGAGGGCCGGGAACTCAACGGCGGATGGCGTCTGAAGCGGCTGGTGCGTTCCGAGGGGCGCACGGCATGGTTTGAGGCGAGCGGGCCGGAGGGGAAGCCGGCGATGCTGAGCATCACGGAGACGCTCAACGACGAAGGCGAGCGGATGGCAAGGCTGCGCGCGACGGGCGGGATTCGCCATGAGAACGTGGTGCGGATCTATGAGGCGCGGATTGTGCGCATGA
>DAHVZZ010000248.1:0-2332 GCA_027323785.1 Acidobacterium sp.
CGTCAACAACACCGTGCCCACCGCCCTCTTCAAGCTCGGCTATACCAGCGAGCAGGTCGATGCCATCGTCAGCTACGTCGACGCCACCGGCACCATCGAGGGCGCGCCCGGACTCAAGCCCGAGCATCTGGCCGTCTTCGACTGCTCCTTCAAGCCCGCGAAGGGCACCCGCTCCATCCATTACATGGGCCACGTGCGCATGATGGCCGCAACCCAGCCGTTCCTCTCCGGCGCCATTTCCAAAACCGTCAACCTGCCGCACGACTGCAGCCTCGACGATATTGCCGAGGCGTATCTGGAGTCGTGGCGTCTCGGCCTCAAGGCGGTCGCCATCTATCGCGACGGCAGCAAGGGCGCGCAGCCGCTGAACGTCTCCGACGGCGCGAAGGCCAAGGAGATCAGGCACAGCGCCGCCTCCCTGGAACTGGGCGTCACGGCCGATCGCGTACTGGCCGCTCTCGCCTCGGGCAGGCAGCCCGCGGAAGCCGATCTCAAGGCCCTCGAAGCCAGAGCCGGTGAAAAGGTGGAAATCCCCGCCCGTTCGCTGGTGGTGGCTGGCGCGGCTTATACGTCGGCGCTGGCGGCGGCCGCGCAGAGCGATGCCGTTGCCGCGGAAGGCAGGATCGCCGACGGGCCGCCGCGCGCCGTGCGCCATCGCCTGCCGGAAGAACGTGCCTCTCTCACGCACAAATTCTCCATCGCCGGCCACGAAGGCTACATCACCGTCGGTCTTTACCCCAACGGCCAGCCGGGCGAAATCTTCATCCGCATGGCCAAGGAAGGCTCGACCGTCTCCGGCCTCATGGACAGCTTTGCCACGGCGGCTTCTCTGTCGCTGCAGCACGGCGTGCCCCTGCGCGTCCTCTGCGAGAAGTTCGCTCACTCCCGCTTTGAGCCTTCCGGCTGGACCGGCAACGAGCAGATCGGTTACGCCAAATCGATCATGGACTACATCTTCCGCTGGCTCCAGCTGCGCTTCCTCTCCGGCCAGCAGCTCTCGCTCTTCGCGGGACTGGCTCCCGGAGCGGTAACGCATCTGGAGCCGGAAACAGCCATCTCCGCCGATCAGCACAGCCCCACCCGCGGCATGGGCGCAACTGAAGCGCCCCAGGGAGGCATCCTCTCCGACCTGGGAGCCGCTCATCAGGAAGGCGCCTCCGGCAAGCTGGAAGACCGCGGTCTTTACCACGCCGCCGACGCCATGCGCTCCATGTACGACATGGGCGACGCCCCCAGCTGCCACACCTGCGGAGCCATCATGGTCCGCAACGGCAGTTGCTACCGCTGCATGAGCTGCGGCAGCACCTCCGGTTGCAGTTAGCAACTTATGCATACCTTTACCGGGAGCAGAGGCTCAATCTGCTCCCTTTTTGCTGCCAGCGGGTTTTGTCGTACCGGGTAGATTTAACCTTTCATCATCGTCTGGTTTCCGCGCTTCGCTGCCCCAAAGAAGTCTGGCTCGACAGTGCGCGAAATCCATGAGAGGTTGTGATGTCTGCGCGATTGCTTCGGCTGGTCACCATGTTTGTTGTCGGCTTCGCATTTTGTCTTGCCGGAACCACTGGTTCAGCCGCCCACACGCCATCTTTGTTGTCAGCGATCGGCCCCGAAGACCAGAGTCCCCCTCATGGCCACAGCGTCGCGGAAGAGCGGACCAGCCAGCCTGCGGACGCGCCATGGGTGCTTACGAACACAAGTTATAGCCCCCGCGATTTCACGGAAGAACCGTTTGTGGGGAATGGCTATCTGGGCTTGCGCATACCCGCCATTGGCGAAGGCTACCAGGGAGGGAATCTGGGCAGATCCGGTTTCCCGCTGTCCAATCAACGCTACACTTCGGCAATCGTCGCCGGCGTGTACGAGAACGCCTCATACGGGAATTACGGGCCCTCGGACTACATCTCGTCTCTTCCCACCTGGTCGGAAATGGACCTCACGGTGGACGGTCAGACACTGAATTCAGGTGTCGCGGAAAACCAGGTGAGCGGATATAGGCAAAGCGTAAACATGCAGGACGCCATTGTCTCGACATCGCTAACCTGGACGCCTGCGCCCGGGAAAGCAATGAAAGTAAGGTGTCAGGTGCTCGCCAATCGAGCTCACATGCACCTGGGAGAAGTGAAACTCACCTTCCAGCCGTCGTGGAGCGGTGAACTGGCATTCAGTGGTTTCCTCAACGGCCATGGGGCTGAACGCATCAACGCCATCTCGCGAAAGGTGGACACTGCGACGGACATCTCAACCGTCGCTCTTCAAACGCCAGGAAGGAATACCGCTGTTGTCGAGAAACAGTTGCTGGTCGCCGGCCCCGGGGTCATCATTACGCGTCGTT
>DAHVZZ010000255.1:0-1604 GCA_027323785.1 Acidobacterium sp.
ATTTCAAGCAGATCAACGACGAGTACGGACACCGCGCCGGAGACCTGGTTTTGCAGCAGGTAACGCAGCGATTCTCGGAAAGCCTGCGCGGTATGGATACCCTCGCGCGCGTAGGCGGCGACGAGTTCATCGCCCTCGTCCCCATGGTTCGCAACCGGGCGGAAGTCGAAGAAATTGCCCAGCGGCTGATCCGGTGCTTCGACCGCCCGTTCGAGATCGACGGCCAGTCGATTGAGGGTTCCGCCAGCATCGGGATTTCCGTCTTCCCCGACGATGGCCTGACCAAGGACGAACTGAAGCGCGTCGCGGATACCGAAATGTACGTGCGCAAAGCCAGCGCCGCCGGGTGAGCCCGACCTGAGCCCGTCCTGAGCCCAACCAGAGTCCGGACCGGGGAAGGGAAGAGCACCTTCCGTCCCCTGGCTCCCACCGACGCGGCCCCGCCCGTTAGTACGGCGGAGCTCCTTTGCCTTCCAGTCCAGCCGTAATCATCGGCAGGCCGGTGGCCGGATAGTGGCTGACCTGCGCGTCCTCGTTCACCGCCAGCGCACATTTCCCGTTGTCCGTCGGCCTTACCTTCACGTTCCAGCCATCCACCACCACCAGCGGTTCATCGCCGTGGAGCGCGGCGGACGATGCGCTGATGGTAATGGTCCGGCTTTCTCCATGGGCGATCCAGATGTAGTTGTCGGAATAGAAGACCGGCAGAATGCGCTTGTTCGTGGCCTTGTCGCGCAGCTGAAGATGAACCATCAGAGCCATGCTCTTATCCGGATTCGTCAAAGTCACTTTGAGGCGAAGGCGACCATCAACATCCTCGCGCGAAATCGTCCCATTCAGTGTGGCTACCGGCATGTACTGCATGGGCGAGAGGTCGCTGCCCTGAGACGGGCTCGGCTTCCAGTAGAGATTACGCGAGACCACCTTGCCCTGCGGATCCAGCAGGTCCAGCCGCACGAAGTACACCGGTGGCAGATATCGCGGCAGCGGCACTTTGCCCAGATCGATCGCGGTATCGGCTGGGCCGCTGACGGGGATTTTCTTGTTCACGCCATCCTGCCAGAGGTCGAGATGGTATCCGATGGGAGCGCCGCTCGGCGGAATCGTCTCGCGGAAGCCCGGGCCGGAGATGACCTGGACGTGCGCAGTGTAGCCGGAGAGCGCGTGAGGCAGGTTGTTGATGACCTGCAGCTCATCGTTGGCTTCGTCCATCTGGATGTGAACCAGCTCCGATGCTGACTTGACGGCGAAGAGCGATGAGTTCGGCTCCAGATCGTAGGCATAGAGCTGCCACACGAAGCTGGGCTGCGCCGGGTTGCTCATCCAGGTCAGGATCCCGGTGTCAGGCTTAAAAAGGTAGGCGTTACGGCCCTCGTACATGGCGCGATACGCTTCGTAGTTCATCATCTGCCCCTTGCGCACAAAATCCGCCAGGTTGGCAATGCGGCCATAGCGCGCCGCCAGCACGTACGGATACTGGTCGCCTTCCTGCGCGCCTTTCGCCAGATCGTGCATCGCCCAGTCATTGTCGATGACCTCCCAGTCCTTCTTTGGCATCATCGCGTGGATGGACTCGATCGTGGGGATGGAGACGCTGCCGGTTT
>DAHVZZ010000317.1:0-2014 GCA_027323785.1 Acidobacterium sp.
ATGGAATTCTCGTCTGCCGAGAAAAACTCCAGCAGCGGCTTCACTCCCAGCCGCAACGCCAGCTTCTCCAGCGCATCCTCGTTGCGGGCCAGAGCGCGCCCGTTCACAAAGATGTCGAACCCTGGATCCTCGCCTTCCACCACGATGTACATCGAAGCGCTCATTTGCCGTCAGTCTACCTGATCTGGGGATGCCTGCAATCCCCCCTGGGGATGCGTTGTTGCCAGAACAGTAACCTCTGCCCTGGTGCCTGTCCGGAAGCTGTTCGCTACCTGCCCCGCTGCGACACACCACCCGCGCCCGCCCGGGAATCCGCGGAACAAAAAAGGACCGGAGCCCCCGCAAAGGCTGCTCCGGTCCTGATTGCTGATGATGGAAGGATTTAGCGGTTGCCGCCGCCACCACTGCCGCTGCCGCCGCCCGGCCGCCGTCCCCGGCGACGCCGCCGGCGTCCGGCGTTTCCGGCAGCTCCACCGCCGCCGCCCGGCCGCCGCTCCACCACTGGAGGCAGTCCGTCCGCGCGGTTGTAGTTGATCTCCTCGCCGCCGTCGTCCTCCACGTCGTTGTCGTCGAAATCCTCGCCGCCCTCGATCATGATCGTGCTGGCGTTCGAGCTGGGCTGCCGATCCTCCACCGGCGTCGGACGCGGCGCACGCGGCTGCCGTGGCTCCCGAGGTTCGCGCGGTTCCCGCGGCTCACGTGCTTCCCGGGCCTCACGCGGCTGCTCGGAAGGCCGCTCGTGCTCCGCCGAAGCCGCCATCTCCCCGCCCGCGTTCGGCTCCGGAAGACCCAGCTTCTGCCGCTGTTCCTTCAGCACCGCCTTCCGCGACAGCTTGATCCGGTTGCCTTCCACGCCCAGCACCTTCACCATCACCTGATCGCCTTCGCGCAGCTCGTCCTTCACTTCGCGCACCCGATGCTCGGCAATTTCGCTGATGTGCAGCAGCCCGTCCGTTCCCGGGAACAGCTCCACGAAGGCGCCAAACTCGGCCAGCCGCACCACCTTGCCCAGGTACGTCTTGCCCACTTCCGGCACCGCCGTCAGGTCGTTGATCATCGCCAGCGCCTTCTTCAGGCCTTCCTCGTCGCTCGACGCCACGTTCACCTTGCCCGTGTCGTCCACGTCGATCTTCACCTGCGTGGCCTCGATGATGCCCCGGATTGTCTTGCCGCCCGGTCCGATCAGATCCCGGATCTTGTCCGTCGGAATCTGCAGCGTCCGGATCTGCGGCGCGAACTTCGACTTCTCCGTCCGCGGTCCATCCAGCACCGCATCCATCTTGTCCAGCAGGAACAGCCGTCCGCGCCGCGCCTGTTCCAGCGCCTCGCGCATGATCTGGCCCGTGATCCCGCCGATCTTGATGTCCATCTGCAGCGCCGTGATCCCGGTCCGTGTCCCGGCTACCTTAAAGTCCATGTCTCCGTAGTGGTCTTCGGCGCCCGCAATGTCGGTCAGGATGGCGTAATACTCGCCCTCCTTGACCAGGCCCATTGCGATGCCCGCCACCGACGACTTCAGCGCGATTCCCGCATCCATCAGCGCCAGGCTGGCTCCGCAAACCGAGGCCATCGACGACGATCCGTTCGACTCCAGAATGTCCGATACCACCCGCAGCGCGTACGGCGATTCCTCCGGCAGCACCGCGCTGATCGCCCGCTCTGCCAGCGCTCCATGACCCACTTCGCGGCGTCCCACGCCCGTCATGCGGCCTGTTTCGCCCACTGAGAACGGCGGGAAGTTGTAGTGCAGCATGAACGACTTCTTCTGCTCGCCCTCGAACGTCTCCATCCGCTGCGAGTCGTCCGTCGTGCCCAGCGTCGCCGTCACCAGCGCCTGCGTCTCGCCGCGCGTGAACAGCGCCGAGCCGTGCGTCCTGGGCAGCACGCCCACTTCGATGTCGATCGCCCGAATCTCGTCGAACGCGCGCCGGTCCGGACGAATCCGCTCCTTCGTCACCTGCTCCCGGAACAGCCGCTCGCGCAGCGTCTCGTAGTAGTTGGCCAGCTTCTTCTT
>DAHVZZ010000363.1:0-2809 GCA_027323785.1 Acidobacterium sp.
CAGAACTCCTGCCCATCCGGAGTCCTCATGCAGCAATGGAATTTCCCTCCCACGCGAAAATCCATCTTGCAATAAGGCGCCGTAAAACCCTTCGGCCCCCACCACTGCATCACGTACTTCGGATCCGTCCACGCCTTCCACACCAGCTCGCGTGGAGCATCGAAAACTCTGCTCACCACCATCCGCTCCGTCTCATTCGCCCGATTGCTCATCTCCGTCCTCCTCTTTCTTCATTTGCTGAACCACCGCATCCAGCTTGTCGAAACTCTCTTCCCAAAACTGCCGATAGCTGATCGCCCACTCGCTCACCGCCCGAATCGCCTCCGGCCGCAGCGTGCAAATGCTCTCACGTCCCCGCTTCCGCTTGCTCACAATCCGCGCCCGCACCAGGCACGCAATGTGCTTTGAAATCATCTGCTGCGAGAGCGCAAACGGCTCCGTCAACCCATGCACGGAAGCAGGCCCCCGGGACAGCCGCTCGACCATCGCCCGCCGCGTCGGATCGGATAATGCCGCAAAGGTTGTGCCCAGTGAATCCACAACCAAATAGTAGTGGATGCTCCGGAAATGTCAATCGCCATTTTCCCGAACCGCTTGGCGCGCCAGCCCCACGGGGTCCCCACCGCGCCGCAGCTACCCTGTAATTCGCCCGTGCGATCCCTGTTTCCCGGTAGAATCGCGTCTACCATGCGCAAGCTGCTTCTCCTGGTGCCTCTGTGCCTGAGTATGGCCGCTGGGGCGCAGACCCGCATCGACACCTTTCCGGCGGGAATTGTGCGCCTCACGCACGGCTGGCGTTACCACAAGGGCGACAATCCGGCCTGGGCCGATCCGCGCCTGGACGACAGTGGCTGGCGGAAGCTGGCTCCGCGCCGCAACGATGACTGCGCCCCTGCCTGCTGGTACCGGCTGCGTGTCGACCTGCCGCCGCACCATGGGCTGCTGGCCTTCTTCCTCGAGGCCTCCCAGGGAGTTGCCGAGGCCTACGTGGATGGCCAGCGCGCCGGCAATCTTCACTTCACGCCGTGGTGGCTGGAACGAGAGCCCTCCGAGCATGTGCTGCCCATTCCGGGAGACAACCCAACCGTGGTGCTGGCCATTCGCATCCACGTGCCGCGGGTCGCGGACGACCCGTATGAGGCCACCTGGCTGAGAGCTTCGATTGGTTCCCCGCAGGCGGCGCAGTGGGAATCGGGCCTGAATCAGGAGGACCGGCTGCTGGATTTTGTCCTCTCCGGCGCGGTGAATCTGGTGATCGTCATCGCCGGAGTCGGCGTTCTGCTGCTGTTCTTTGCCCACAGGGGCCAGCGGGAGTATCTGTGGCTGGGCTTGTATCTGGTTTTACTGGGCAGTTCCTTTCTCATGCTGTCCGGCTCCAATGACGCCATCGTGCCAGGGATTGCGAATGACCTGTTTGCCGATCCGGCGATCTACCTCTTCATCGTGGCCCAGGTGGAATTCACCTATGCCTTCATTCGCCGGCGTCCAGGCAGGATCTGGCGGGTTTATGAATGTCTCCTGCTGGCGGGGGTGGCCGGGGCAGCTCTCTGCGCCACCCACGTTCTGCCGACCGCCGTGTATTTCTTCTTTGAGTCCGCCGTCACGCTGCCGGCGGCGCTTGCTCTGCCGCTGCTGCTCCTCTACTGGAGCCGCAGGGGCAATCACGAGGCGCGCTGGCTCGTCGTGCCCAGCCTGTTTCCGGCTGCGGGTGTTACCATCACCAATCTTCCGCAATTTGCCGGCAGTTTCGGTTGGGATGTGAGCTGGCTCACGCGCCCGCTGTATCTGTGGGGCGACATTCGTCTTTTCCCGTACGACCTGGCGGATCTCATTTTCCTGCTGGCCATTGGCGTGGTCATGTTTTTCCGATTCAGCCGCCTCACCGGAGAACAGGCGCGTTCCGCCGCGGAAATGAGCGCGGCGCGCGAGATTCAGCGGCAACTGGTGCCGGCTTCTCTCCCATCCGTGCCGGGGTGCGAACTCGAGGCGGCCTATCTCCCCGCTGCCGAGGTGGGCGGCGACTTCTATCAGGTGCTCGGCCAGCCCGACGGCTCGAGACTGATCCTCATCGGAGATGTCAGCGGCAAGGGCCTCAAGGCCGCCATGACAGGCGCCCTGGCCATCGGCTCGCTGCGGGCTCTCGCCGCCGAGATGGTGTCGCCCGCGACCCTGCTGACGAGACTGAATCAGCAGATGGTAGCCGCGCAGCAGGGAGGGTTCATTACTTGCCTGTGCGCTTCGCTTGCTCCGGATGGCAGGATTGCGCTCGCGAACGCCGGGCATCTGCCGCCCTATCGCAACGGCGAGGAGGTGCAGATGGAGGGCAGTTTGCCCCTGGGTATCCACGGAGACGAAATCTACCAGCAGACCACGCTGGAGCTTCTTCCCGGGGATCGAATCACGCTGCTCACCGACGGGGTGGTCGAAGCGCAGTCGGCAGATGAGTTGTTTGGCTTTGAGCGTACCCGCGGCTTGAGCCGGGAATCCGCCGCCTCCATCGCCGCGGCGGCGCAGCTGTTTGGGCAGCAGGATGACATCACAGTGCTGACCCTCACCTTTGCGCCGGCAGCGGAATTACAGGTCTGAAGGGCGTCCTTTCTCCGAACCGGCCCCGTAACATGATCTCCGCCGATCTTGAGGCGACCCTCAGCGCCCCCGAATGGTCTGCGATCGGAGTCGAGGCTCAGATATGCCTCACCCGATACCGCGTCCGGCATCCGGGTCACTGAGCGGGTCCAAGAATCTCCAGCGAGGGAAAATACGTCCGATAGCGCGCAATGTCGCGCGTGAGCAGCGCCAGCCGCTCAAT
>DAHVZZ010000366.1:0-5644 GCA_027323785.1 Acidobacterium sp.
GGCGACGACATTGAAGTCGGGGACGGTTCGGAGCAGCGCCGCCAGCCCCTGGCGGACGATGTGATGATCGTCCACGATCAGAATTCTTATTGGATCCGCCATGGTGTCTTTCCCTTTCAAATTTGGGGTTGCGCCTTCTTCTCCGCATCGCGGCCAAGCGGCAGAGCCAGCCGAACCCACGTTCCCTGCCCTGCCTGGCTCTCGATCGTCAGGGTGGCGCCAATGGCCGCGGCGCGCTCGCGCATGCCGGTAACGCCGAAGTGACCGCTGGAGCCGTCGGCCGGCGGACCATCGAAGCCGCGGCCGTCGTCGCGAACCTCCATCCCGAACATACTCCCGTCATACTCCAGGCGCAGCAAAATGTTCTGCGGGTGACCGTGACGAACGGAATTGACGACGGCTTCGCGGGCGATTCTGGCGGCCTCGCGCTCGACGTCCGGATCCAGAGGCCGGTAGGTTCCGCTCACCTGCATCTGCACGCGCGCCTGCGAGCCGGCGCGGGAAGCGACCTCTTCGGCCATCTTGAGCACACGAGTGGCCAGATCCTCGCGTTCGGCGGTCTGCGAGCGCAGTTCCCAGATGGAGGTGCGGGCGTCGTCCAGACTGCTGCGGACCATGGCCTGAGTTTGCTGGAGCTGTTCCTGGGCCGCGTCCTTTGAGATGTGCAGCAGCTGCGCCACCAGCTCCAGCTGAACGGAAACGGCGACGAAGCCCTGCGCCAGAGTGTCGTGGATTTCGCGGGCGATGCGGGTGCGCTCGCCCAGAACCGCCTGAAATTCGCGTTCCACGCCGAGCAGACGGCGGCGCCAGACGGCATAGCCGAGGCCGGCCAGGGCCAGAATCGCCAGCAGCCGGAACCAGAGCATCTGGTAGAAATGCGGCTCGATGATCAGTTGCGCGGTGGCGGCAGTCGAGCTCCAGACGCCGTCGTTGTTGCGCGCCATCACGCGAAATGTGTAACGGCCATGCGGCAGATTTGTATAGTAGGCGGCGCGGCGAGTGCCGGCGTTCACCCAGCCGCGGTCGAAGCCCTGGAGCTGGTAGCGGTATTCGACCTTCTGCGGCGCGACAAAGCTCAGGCCGGCGTAATCGAATTCGTAATGGCTGTGTCCGGGCGGGATCGTCAGACGGCTGACGGACGGCTCGGGGACGTCGTCGACGCTGATACGCTCGATCACCACCGGCGGAGGAACACGATTGACCGGCATATGAGCCGGATTGACGCGGGCAATGCCCTTGAGCGTGGCAAACCACAGCTCGCCGTCGCGCAGACGCAGAGCCGCCGGATGCCCGCCGCTCGAGCACTCGCTGATGCGCATGCCGTCGGCTACGCCGAAGCGCATGACCTCGGCGGCGCGTCCGCCGTCCGCCATGCGGTTGAGTCCGGCGCGGCTGACGCGATAGACGCCGGAGCTGGAACTGAGCCAGATATAGCCGCTGTGGTCTTCGAGGATGCCGAGGATGCGGTGCGGTAGCTCCGCGGAATGGATGGCAACGATGTGTCCGCCGCGCATGCGGTTCAGGCCGCGATTGTTGGTGCCGATCCAGAGGGTGCCGTCCCGATCCATGCGAAGTGCGGTCACGATGTTGCTGGAGAGGCCGTCATGGGTGGTGAAGGTGCGGAATTGGCCATTGCGGAAGCGGCTGAGTCCGCCGAGGGTGCCGATCCACAATGCGCCATCGCGGCCCTGCGCCATGGCCCCGACCATGTTGCTGCCCAGTCCGTCGATGACGCTCCACGTGTCGAACCGTCCGTTCCGGTAGCGGGAAAGCCCGTGCCGGGTGCCGATCCACAGCGCGCCGTCGCGATCGACAAAGAGCGAGCGAACGAAGTCGTCCGCCAGGCCGTCCGCCGTGGTGAAGACGCGGACACGGCCGTTGCGGATGAGGTTGAGGCCGTCGGGCGTGCCGGCCCAGACGTCTCCGTTGGGTGCGGCGGCGACGGAGAGGACGACGTTCCCGGCGAGGCCCTGAGAAGACGATATGGCGTGGAATTTGCCGTTATGGAAGACATTGAGGCCGCCGCCGCGGGTGCCAACCCAGACGTCTCCGTTCGCACTCTGCGCGAGGGCGTAGACGTATTCCTCGGTGAGACCGTCTTCCGCGGTAAGGGTGGAGAATTTGCGGTCGCGCAGCACGGCAAGACCGCCCGATTCCGTGCCGAACCACAGATCGCCCTCGCGATCCTCGGCGGCGGCAAGATAGGTGTCGTTGCGGCGCAGCAGCTGAACCGACGGCGTGGAGCCGGGGGCGATACGCATGATGCCGCGCGCCGTTCCCGCCCAGATCATTCCTTCATGGTCGGAATAAAGAAAGTCCACGCTGCCGCTATCCGCGTGCAGCGGCTGGAGGCGATAGCCATGGGCCACAAACAGACCGCCGCTGGCGCCGATCCACATATGGCCGGAAGCATCGGCGGTCAGAGCGTTCACGATATCGCCGGAGGGCACCGGAATGGAGCGGCATCCGCTGGCCGAACAGGCTTCCAGCCCGGAGCGCAGAGCGGCCCAGGCAACGCCGTGACCGTCAACGGCCAGAGCGACAACTTCACCGGAGGCGCCGATGGGGGCGAAGTGGCCGTCGGGCCAGGCGTGCAGCAGGCCTTCGGCTGAACCCAGCCAGAGAGAGCCCTGCGGACCGGCGGCCATCAGGCTGTTCTCGGTGAGGTCCTGCTGGAGCGGAACGGGCTGAGCCACGGTCTGGCCATCGCCGATGCGGAAAAGTCCAGCGGCGCTCATCACCCAGACGGTGCCGGCAGGATCCTGCCAGGCGCCGTAAATCTGGGTATGGGGAATGCCGCGCGCGGGCCCGAAATCCTGAATGCTGTGCGCGTTGGGAACCTCCGCGGCGGACATGCGGGCCAGGCCGCCGGAGGTGCTGATCCAGAGATTGCCGGAGCGGTCGAGCAGGAGGCCGTCGATGAGATCGCTGGGAAGCTGCGGCGTGTTGGCCCGGTTAAAAACGGTGAAGTCGGCGCCATCGAAGCGGACCAGACCGCCCTCGGTGGCGATCCAGAGAAATCCGCTGCGGCCCTGGACGATGGCGTGGACGGTGTTCTGGGGCAGGCCGGAGTCCGTCTGCCAGGACTGGTAGCCGTACTGCGCAAGGGCAGTATGAGGATCGAGGGCGCGGGCCGGGAGGGCCATCAGCGCCATCGAAGCTCCGCAGATCGCGGCAGCTATGCGCAGTCGGAACATGGCGAGGTACTAGAGAGATGCTAAATCCCGGAGCGCCCGGCGTGCCGGGATTTGGGGCGGGTTTCCTGCGACGAAGCAGCGTCGGACGCGGAGCTGTGACAGATGACCTGAACCTTTTCCGCGGCCGCCAGCGGGACGGTGGAGCGTCCGCCGGGGGTTTCCACCTGGAGGGAGCGCTCCTGGCGGCGGACGACCAGGATATCGCCACCCGGCTCAACGCCGGAGCGGTGCAGAAGGCGCAGGAGGTCGGGGTCGCGTTCGTAGAAGCTGCTGACGGTGCAGCGCGAACCCTCCGGCGCGTCGGACAGGGCGACGACGCCCCGATGGCGGCGCCGCTCCGGAGGCTCGGGCAGGACCGAGTTGCCGTGCGGACAGGTTCCCTGCTCGCCCAGCTTTTTGATCAGCAGAGCCTCGAAGGCGGGGGAAACGGCGTGCTCCAGCCGCTCGGCTTCGTCGTGCACCTGATACCAGGGCATGCCGAAGACCTCCGCCAGCATGCGCTCAATGAGGTGATGGCGCAGGGCGGTGCGGTAAGCGGCCTCGCGCCCGGCGGCGGTGAGTCGCAGGACACCGTCGCCGTCCACTTCGACGAATCCGTCGCGGCGCAGGCGGCGCAGCGCCATGGAAACAGCCGGGGGCGAGACCGAGAGCCAGTGGGCGAGGGTGGCCGCAATGACGGTGCGCCCTTCGCTCTGGGCCTCAAGGATGGCCTTGAGGTAGTCTTCCCTGGAAACAGTGATGGCCGGCTTCATTGGGGTGGTCCGGGTTCCAGATTACAGCGCACAGGGCCCGAGTTACAGTGTTCCGGAGGAACAGCCGCCGATTGCAGAATTTGTCTCGCATCGGCATTTTTGTCATACTTGCAGATGTTATGACAATTCATTCCTCCACTGGAACCGTCCGCCAGCGCCTCAACGAAAATGGCCGCATTGTGATTCCGGCGGCCATTCGGAAGGCAGTAGGGCTGAAGCAGGGAGAAGAGGTCATCGTGTGGGCCGAGGAGGGCGAAGTGAGGATCACGACCGCAGCCCGGCGGGCTGAACGGGCACAACGGCTGGTGCGCAGGTACGTTCCCGAAGGCGTGCGGTTGTCCGACGAACTGATCGCGGACCGGCGTAAGGAAGCGGAACGTGAGTAGGGTGGTCCTGGACGCCTCGGCGATCCTGGCCGCCGCCAACAGCGAACCCGGAGCCGATGTGGTGCTGGCGCACGTCCATGAGGCGGCGGTTAGCACGGTCAATCTGTCGGAAGCGCAGGGAAAGCTGGTCCAGCGAGGCCTTCCGGCCGATGACGCGTGGGAAGTCGCGCTCAGCTTCTGTAACGAAGTGATTTCCTTCGACAGCGAGCAGGCTCGTCTGGCCGGAAGCATGATCGGCGCGACTCGCGCTCTGGGACTGTCGCTGGGGGATCGGGCCTGCCTGGCGCTGGCGACGCTGCTGGAAGTTCCGGCATTGACGACGGACAGGCAGTGGAAGAAGCTGCGCCTGGACGTGGAAGTGCGGTTCCTGCGGTAGCCAGGGCCATCCCGTACAATAACCAGAGCATTTTCTGAGCGAAGGACAACGTGTCGATCCCCACCAATTCACAGCGAAAGCGCGTGCTGAGCGGCATTCGGCCCACGGGCAAGCCCCACTTGGGCAACTACATGGGCGCCGTACACAACTGGGTGCGGCTGCAGGGCCAGAACCAGTACGAGTGCTACTTTTTCATCGCGGACTGGCACGCGCTGACGACGGATTATGCCGATCCCTCGCAGATTGCGGCTAATACCCGCGAGGTCATGCTCGACTTCCTTGCCGCCGGACTCGATCCGGAAAAATCGGTGCTGTTCGTCCAGAGTCAGGTGAAGCAGCACGCGGAATTTCATCTGCTGCTCTCCATGATCACGCCGCTGGGCTGGCTGGAGCGCGTGCCTTCCTACAAGGATCAGCAGGAAAACCTGTCGGAGAAAGACCTGAGCACCTACGGCTTCCTCGGTTATCCGCTGATGCAGGCGGCGGACATTCTCATCTACCAGCCGGATTTTGTCCCCGTCGGACAGGACCAGGTGGCGCACGTGGAACTGACCCGGGAAATCGCACGCCGCTTCAACAACTTCTACCCGCGTCCGACGCCGAACTCGGGCGAGATTCTGCCGGAGCCGCAGGTGCTGCTGACGCCTTCGCCCAAACTGCCGGGGACGGATGGGCGGAAGATGTCCAAGAGCTACGGGAACACCATCCTGATGAGCGATCCGGAACCGGAGATTCGGGCGAAGCTGAAGCCGATGGTGACCGACCCGGCGCGGATTCGGCGCAAGGATCCGGGAAATCCCGACAAGTGCCCGGTGGGGGATCTGCACAAGATCTTTTCCAGCCCGGAGACTATGGCAAAGGTGTACGAGGGCTGCACGACGGCCGGCATCGGCTGCATTGAGTGCAAGGGCTGGCTGGCGGACGCGATTGTCG
>DAHVZZ010000372.1:0-14468 GCA_027323785.1 Acidobacterium sp.
GAGCGGCGTACGCGGGCCTGATCGACATGGAGGACGCCGGCAGTCTGGCGGACTTCGTCGAGAACCTGGGTGTGGAGCTCGGGCGGGATGGCGTCGGTGAGGATGAAGACGGAGCGCCAGGCGAGGCGGGCGCCGAAGACAAGAATGAGGGCTGAGACGACGAGAGCGGCAGCGGGGTCGGCGAAGCGCAGCCAGGAGAGGTGGAGGATGGCTCCGGCCCATGAAGCGGCGAGGCCGAGAATGACGGCGACGCTGGCCCAGATGTCGGAGGCGAAGTGGAGCGCGTCGGCTTCGAGGGCGGCGCTGCCGTGGCGGCGTGCGACGGTGCGGAGACGCCGGGAGCGCCAGAGGTCGAGAGCAATGGAGGTGGCGAGAACGGCGAAGGGCCAGAAGGAATAGTGCAGCGCAACGGGACGAACAAAGATGCGCTGGAAGGCTTCATAGCTGATGGCGAGGGCGGAGGCGGCCATGATGCCGGTCTCAATGAAGGCGGAGACGTTCTCGATTTTGGCGTGGCCATAGGGGTGGTCCCAGTCGGCGGGACGGTCGGCGACGCGAACGGAGAGAAAGGTGAGGCCGGATCCGATGAGGTCGAGGGCGGAGTGGGCGGCGTCGGAAAGGACGCCGAGGCTGCCGGTGAGAAGGCCGACGGTGAGCTTGAGGGCGGTCATGAGGCAGGCGACGCCGACGGAGATGAGGGCGGCTCCGCGCTTTTCGGCGCGGGCGCGGCGGGAGACGTCCGGGATGGGGGCGCTCGGCATCGGGTTCAGGCTAATGGTATCGCCGCGCGGCGGCAAGGCTTATTCGAGCGGGTGATCAGCTAAGGCTTTTTGCCGCGCCAGAGGCCCGCGATGCCAAAGGTGTAGGGGGTCCAGGAGACGTCAGTGAAGCCGGCCTGGCGCATCATGTCCAGCATGGTTGCAGGAGCGGGGAAGTTGTGGACGGAGTCGGGCAGGTAGGAGTAGGCGCTGCCGACGCCGGAGAGGCGTCCGCCGATGGCCGGCAGGATGCGGCGGAAGTAGAAGGCGTAGAGTTTGCCGATGAGGCCGCCCGGCTCGCTGAAGTCGAGGATGCCGACTTCGCCGCCCGAGGCGAGGACGCGGTGGAATTCTTCGAGACCGGCCTGGTAATTCGCGAGGTTGCGGAAGCCGAAGGCGGTGGTGATGAGGTCCAGGGATCCGGAGGGCAGGGGCAGATGGAGCGCATCGGCTTCGAGAATGCGGGCGCGGTCCGGGGGCAGCTTGCGGCGGGCGTGAGCGAGCATGCCAGGGGAGAAGTCGGCGGCGGTGACGGGAACGGCCTGGGCGGGGCGGCGGCGCAGGAGGGCCAGGGTCATGTCGCCGGTGCCACAGCAGATGTCGAGGACACGGGCTTCGGGGCGGGCGAGGATGTGGCGGAAGCGGCGGGCGGTGCGGTTCCACCAGATGCGGTCGACGTTGCAGGAGAGGACGTGGTTGAGCAGGTCGTAACGGGGGGCCACGGCGTCAAACATGGCGCGGACGGCGGTCGCGGAGGCGGCTTCGTCGTGTGCGCCGGCAGGGCGCGATCCGGAGGCGTGGGCTGAGTGAGTCAAACGTCAGAATACAGGGTGGAGCGACGGGTAAAAAGCAGGCCCGAGGGATCAGGCTGCGTGGTGCTAAAACGATACGCGCGGTGGTATAACCGGGTGCGATATGAAAAACGCATTTCGGTTTGCTCTTCTGCTGGGTTTGGCGTCCCTGCTGCCTGTGGTTTCAGCTTCCGCTCAGGAACAAAATTCGATTGCCTTTGAGCGGGCGCAGCATTTGCAGCATGGGATCAATACCAGTATGTGGTTTGCCCAGGCGAACAATTATTCAGTGCAGCGCCTGGAGACCTTTACAACCGAGAAGGACATCCGGCTGATCGCCCAGATGGGTTTCGACCACTGCCGGCTGAGCATTGCCGCGGGGCCGCTGATGAAGTGGGAGCGGGCGGGGCACGAGACGCCGTTTATGAACCAGCTCGACAAGGTGGTGCACGAGATGCTGGCGCAGCATCTGTCGGTGATTATCGACGTGCATCCGAGCGACCAGTTCAAGGCGACGCTGTTCCACGGGCAGGCGGGCGTGGAGAACTATGCGCGGCTGTGGCGGGCGCTGGCGGCACATTTTGCGCCGGTGGACCCGAACCATATCTTTTTTGAAATGCTGAATGAGCCGGAGCAGAGCGATCCGTACCGCTGGCAGGGGATTCAGGCGACGCTGGTGCAGACGATTCGGCAGGTGGCGCCGGAGAACACGATCATTGCGGCGGGCGCGCACTATTCCGGAATCCCGGATCTGTTGCAGCTGGAGCCGCTGAACGATCCGAACATCATTTACACGTTCCACGATTATTTGCCGATGCAGTTCACGCATCAGGGCGCGAGCTGGGCGGGGGCGGCGCTGCTGCCGCTGCGGGGGATTCCGTATCCGTCGACGCCGGAGAACATTGCTCCGAAGCTCAGCCAGGAGCGGACGCTGGCGGGACAGTTCTTCCTGGATCAATACGGGCAGGATCGCTGGGACGCGCAGCGGATCGCGAACTATATCGGCTTTGCAGAGAAGTGGGGCAAGCTGCACCATGTGCCGGTTTACTGCGGCGAGTTCGGGGTGTATCGGGCCTTTGCTCCGCCGGCGGCGCGGGCGGCGTGGCTGCATGATATGCGGGTGGCCATGGAGAAAGACCATATCGGCTGGGCGATGTGGGATTACCAGGGCGGCTTCAGCGTGGTGACCAAAGCGAATGGGGTGACGACGCCGGACGCGGGGGTGCTGAAGGCGCTGGGACTGCATATGCCGTAAGCGCGGCCTGAGGCCTGGGGCGGGAACCGCGAAGGCGGGAACTGCGTAGCTTCTGAAGTACCGGTCGGGGCGTTCTGTCGCAAACCAGCGCGGACGCCCCGTAACCGTCTCCCGAACCGCAGGGGACGGGCAGAGCGGGAGGGCTGACGATGATCAAGTTTCTTTTGTGGTGCATTTTGTTTGTGCTGTGCTGGCCGCTGGCATTGCTGGCGCTGGTTTTGTATCCGCTGGTGTGGCTGATTCTGCTGCCCTTCCGGCTGGTGGGAATTGCGGTGGGTGGGGCGCTGGAGCTGGTGGGGGCGATTATTTTGCTGCCGGCGCGGGTACTGAGGGCGATCTGAGGGGATGGGCATCCGCGCGTTCGTAACATACACATTTCAGGAGTCAGCCGGTACACTCAGTGCATGGCGGGATTGATTCTTGACGGCAAGGCGTACGCGAAGGAACTGGAAGCGGAACTGGCAGTGCGGGTGCAGCGGCTGCTGCCCGTGCTGGGAGAACCGCCGATCCTGGCAACGATTCTGGTGGGCGACGATCCGGCGTCCGCGACCTACGTAAAGATGAAGGGCAACGCCTGCCGGCGGGTGGGCATGGAGTCGCAGAAGGTCGAACTGCCGGGTACGACGACGACGGAAGAGCTGCTGGCGGCGATCGACGAGCTGAATGCGAATCCGCGGGTGCGGGGGATTCTGCTGCAACACCCGGTGCCGAAGCAGATCGACGAGCGGGCATGCTTTGACCGTATCGCGCTGGACAAGGATGTGGATGGGGTGACGGCGCACGGCTTTGGGCGCATGGCGATGGACGAGCCGGCTTATGGGTCGGCGACTCCGGCGGGGATTATGCGGCTGCTGCGGCGGTACGAGATTCCGATCCAGGGGCGCGAGGCGGTGGTGGTGGGACGGAGCCCGATTCTGGGGCGTCCGATGGCCATGATGCTGCTGGCCGCGAATGCCACGGTGACGATTTGCCACTCACGGACGCGGAATCTGGCGGAAGTGGTGAGCCGCGCGGAGATCGTGGTGGGAGCCGTTGGCAAGCCGGAGTTCATCCGGGGCGAGTGGATCCGCGATGGAGCGGTGGTGGTGGATGCGGGGTATCATCCGGGCGGAGTGGGGGACGTGGAGCTGGCGGCGGTGATCGACCGGTGCGCCGCATACACGCCGGTTCCGGGCGGAGTGGGACCGATGACCATTGCCACGCTGATCGCGCAGACGGTGGAAGCGGCGGAAAAGGCCGCAGCCGGGCACAAATAGAAGGCCGGAAAGTCGCGAGAACAGCCTGATCGCCCCTCCGGGTGGCGGCGGGACGGCGCATTCTGAAGAGATGACAGGGCATCGGGGTGACCGGCGCCTGCCGGGGCTGAGAGAATCCTGCTCACCGCGCGCGGGTGCGTGAGTCCAATGATCCAATCGGATAGCCGCCCTGAGATGACATATTTTTCATGTCCCGGAAACTGACCGGAGCGGCGCGGGAGTAATCTTACGAACAGAGATTCCTGCATGCGCGTTTCAGATGTAGCGGCCGTCGCGAGCAAGGGTCAGACTCGATTCGACGGTGTTCCCCAGGGCTCCAGTGCAGGAAATACAGTTCAGGCGCCGCGGATGCTGGCTCCGCGCCTGTTTTTCAATGTCTCTTACGGGGTGCGGAGGGCGGCGTTTGGGCGATCGTCTTCGAGGCGCCTTTTCCGCGAAACCGGCATTGCGATGAGATCCGGCGAGAACAGGTTCTTTGTATGCAGCACCGCGCCTCATTCGAATGCTTTCGACGAAACCACTGAATCATGCTGCCGCCACCATGGATCGCGTACTGGAATCTGCTCATTCCACCGTGCGCATCCGACGGGATATGCTGACGCCGGAGAGGCGAGCGGCGTGCGCCTGAACACTGAAGTGAGCCGCGCAGGCCGCGCGGCATAACACGAGGAGAAACGATGCGTCTTCTGGTAGTCGAAGATGACAATACGATTCGCGAGTTTCTAACCCGGGCGCTCGCGGAATCGGGATTTCGCGTGGATGCCTGTTCGCATGCGGGGCAGGCAGAGAAGCTGGCGCTGGAAGGGGTCCACGACGCGCTGGTGGTGGACCTGACGCTGCCGGATATGGACGGGCTGGAGCTAATCCAGCGGCTGCGGTCGCAGGGCGTTTCGTCGCCGGTGCTGATCCTTTCCGCGAGGCGGTCGGTGGACGAGCGGGTGCTGGGGCTGGAAAAGGGCGGCGACGACTATATGACGAAGCCCTTTGCGGTGGCGGAGCTGCAAGCGCGGTTGCGGGCGCTGCTGCGGCGGAGCACTCCGGGGCAGGCGGAGACGACTAAGCTGCGGGTTGGGGATCTGGAGATCGATCTGATCCGGCGGGAAGCGCGACGGGGCGGGACGGAACTGCAGCTGACGCAGCAGGAATTTGCGCTGCTGGAGTACCTGTGCCGGAACGCGGGGCGGGTAGTAACGCGGGCGATGGTGCTGGATCACGTGTGGAAGATGCGTATCGACACCTCGACGAATATTGTGGATGTACACATTCACCGGCTGCGGAATAAGGTGGACCGGGAGGCGGAGCGGCCGCTGATCCGGACGATTCGCGGTGTGGGATACCTGCTGAGGGACTAATCTCAATACATGCTTTCACGGGTCGGCAGTTCGTTTTACCGGACGGCAGCCTGGCGGCTCACGCTGCGCAGTACGGCTGTCTTTGCGATGGGCAGCGCCGCGGTTTTCCTGGTGATGTACATTATGGTGGCGCGGACTGTGCGTGAACGCAGCGACTCGTGGCTGATCGGCGAAAGCGAGACGCTGAAGCAGGTGGCACTGACGACACCGACGAACTCGCTCTACGACCGCATTGTGGAAGAAGTGGCGGAACTGGCGTCGCAGGAGGTTTCGTACGACAGCCACGGCGGTCATGTGTCTGGGAACACGGTGTTCTTTGCGCTGACCGACGCGGGGCACAAGCCGGTGTGGGTGGGGCCGAAGGACAGCGCGAAATTTCTGGGCGCGCTGGCTCGTCTGCATGTGGACGAGACTTCGCCGGCTTCGCTGCACATCGGGGGATGGAGTTCGCCGTTTCGCGTTGTGGCGGTGAAGATGACGCCCGGCTCGGGGACTCTGTATCTGGGGCTGCTGGACGAGACGGCAACGCGACTGCTGCGGCGGCTGCTGGCGCGGTTTGTGCTCGGATGGATGAGCATGGTGGCTTTCGGGTTTGTGGTCACTTTGCTGGGGCTGCGGGGGATGCTGAAGCGCGTGGATGCCATTACAGGAGCGGCCGCCAGCATCCGTTCCGACGACCTGAGCACGCGGGTTCCGGCGGGGAAGCAGCAGGACGAAGTGGCGCGGCTGGCGCGAACCTTTAACAATATGCTGGACCGGATATCGGCGTCGGTGAACCAGCTGCGGACACTGACCGACTCGGTGGCGCACGACCTGAAGAGCCCGATCACCTCGGTGCGCGGCAGTCTGGAGATCGCTTTGTCGCTCGAGGACCGGGAGCAGTCCGCGGAACTAGTGGCACGGGCGATTGAGCACCTGGATCGGCTCTCGGACGTGATCACGACTTCGCTGGATCTGGCGGAGGCGGATGGCGGCGCGCTGCGTCTGCGTCTGGAGGCTGTGGATCTGTCGGAGATGGTGAACCGGGTGGCCGAGCTGTATGCTCCAGCCTTTGCGGATCGTCATCAGCGGCTCACGGTGCGGAAGATTGAACCGGCGCAGGTGGTGGTCGATGTTTCGCTTTGTAACCGGATGCTCTCGAACCTGATGGAGAATGAGCTGCGGTATGCGGGTCCGGATGCGGATGTTTCGGTCAGCGTGGAATCGACTGGCGGATTGGCTTGCATCACGGTGGAGGACAATGGGCCGGGCTTTGCGCCGGATCTGGTATCGCGGGTATTTCACCGCTTTGTGCGGGGGCAGAATTCGGCGGGGCACGGACTGGGACTGGCGTTTGTGAGCGCGGTGGCCGGGGTACACGGGGGGCAGGCGATCGCCGGCAACCGTCCGGGAGGGGGCGCACAGCTGCGCGTGGAGATTCCGCTGGCGGGAGCACAGGGGGAGCGGGGTCAGGAATCGGCTGGAAAGCAGCTGACGTCGTCGTAGCAATGATGTACCGGGCCCAGAGGCCGGGCGGGAAAATTCTTTTCGCCGGGCCAGCCGCTTCGCATGCGGCGCATCTTAAGGCCAGAGAAAAATCCGATGCACATCCTGAGCACAGCAACGGCGTTTCCTTCGTATTACTATTCGCAGCGCGAAGTGGTGGAAGCGCTGCTGGAGTTCTGGGGACCGGGGTCCGGTAACGATCCGAAGATGGGTGCGGTGCTGGAGCGGCTGCATGGGCGCACGGGCGTCGATGGGCGATATTTTTCGCGTCCGCTGGAGGATTATCGCGGCCTCGACACCTGGGGCAAAGTCAACGACGTGTGGATTGAGGTGGCGCAGGAGCTTGGCGAGCGGGCGATCGACTGCGCGTTGAAGGCGGCGGGGCTGTCGCGCTCGCAGATCGGGGCGATCTTTTTCGTCACGGTGACGGGCGTGGCCAGTCCGTCGATCGATGCGCGGCTGGTGAACCGCATGGGACTGCAGCGGAATATCCGGCGCAACCCGATTTTTGGCCTGGGATGTGTGGCCGGTGCGGCGGGACTGACGCGGGCCGCGGACTATGTGCGGGCCTATCCGGATCAGGTTGCGGTGCTGCTGTCTGTGGAGCTGTGCTCGCTGACGTGGCAGCGAGACGATGTTTCTGTGGCCAATCTGATCTCGTCGGGGCTCTTTGGCGATGGGGCAGCGGCGGTGCTGGTGGCGGGGAGCGAGGTTCCGCGGCGCGGGCCGCGTATTGTGGCGAGCCAGTGCGTGTTTTATCCGGACACTGAAGACGTGATGGGATGGGATGTGTCGGAGCGGGGCTTTCGCATTGTGCTATCGCCCGATGTTCCGAAGGTGGTCATGGAGAACCTGGGGCGCGATGTGGATGATTTTCTGGCCGCGCAGAATCTCACGCGGGGCGACATTGGATCGTGGATTATGCATACCGGGGGGCCGAAGGTTCTGGAGGCGACGGGCGAGGCGCTGGGATTGCCGCGGGAGGCGCTGGAAGTGAGCTGGGAGGCGCTGCGGCGGGTGGGGAATTTGTCGTCGGCGTCAGTGCTGGTGGTGCTGGACGAGGTGATGAAGCATCGGCGTCCGACGCCGGGAACGCGCAGCATTCTGGCGGCGATGGGACCTGGTTTTTGTGCGGAAATGCTGCTGTTGGAGTGGTAGCCGGTGAGCGATGGTTGCGACGTTCTGGTGGTCGGCGGGGGCCCGGCGGGTCTTGCCACGGCGATTGCTCTGCGGCAGCGCGGTGCGGAGGTGGTTGTGATGGACGCCACGCGGCCTCCGGTGGACAAGCCCTGCGGCGAGGGACTGATGCCGGATTCGCTGCGCGCGCTGGCCGGGCTGGGCGTGGAGCCGGACAGCCGATGCGGTGGGGAGTTTCGCGGCATTCTCTTTGCAGGCGATGGGGCTGAGGCAGCGGCGGAGTTTCCGAGCGGCGCGGGCCTGGGGGTTCGCCGGACGGAACTGCACAAGCTGCTGCGGCAGCGCGCCGAGACACTCGGAGTCCGCATGCGCTGGAATACACCGATAACGCTGCGGGAGGGAGAGTCCGCGGCGGCGGGTGGAGAGAAGCTGGCGTATCGCTGGCTGGTGGGGGCGGATGGGCAGGCCTCGCGGGTACGCGCCTGGGCTGGGCTGGATACGCAAAGGATCAGAAGCCGGCGATTTGGGCATCGTGCGCATTTCCGAATCCGCGGCTGGAGCCCGTATGTGGAGATTCACTGGGGCGAGCGGGGGCAGGCGTATGTGACTCCGGTGAGCCGGGATGAGATCTGCGTCTCCGCGATGACGCGGGAGCCGGGGATACGGCTGGGGGAGATTGTGGCGGCTATTCCCACGCTGCGGGAGAGGCTTGCCGGCGCGGAAAAGAGCAGCGCGGAGCGCGGGGCGCTGACAACGACACGGCGATTGCGGCGGGTGGCCAGCGGTAACGTTGCGCTGGTGGGTGATGCTTCCGGTTCGGCGGACGCAATTACCGGGGAGGGCCTCGCGATGAGCTTTCGGCAGGCGCTGCTGCTGGCGGAGTCGTTGGCGGCGGGGAGTCTGGATTTGTATGTGGGGCGGCATGGGGCGATTCTGGACTTGCCGCAGCGGATGGCGTCGCTGATGCTGCTGCTGGACCGCTATGCGGGGCTGCGGGCGCGGGTGCTGCGGGTACTGGAGGCGCGTCCCAGGCTGTTTGCGGGGATGCTGGCGGTGCATGTGGGCGAGCAACCAATGCCGCGGTTCGTGCTGCGCCACGGGGCGGAACTGGGCGCGCTGCTGCTGGCTCCGCGGCTGGCGTGAGGGGCGGGCTGGCGGTTGCGACGGTGCGGCGGCTAAGGGATACTGGCCCCATGACGATGCAGGATTCCGTGGAGGTATCCGCGCTGGAGGGCAGGTTGGTCCGGCTGGAACCGCTGCACCGCGGACACATTCCTGGATTGGTGATGGCCGCGGCCGCGGACCCCTCCATTTATAGCCGTACCGTTGTGCCCCAGGGTGAGGCCGGCATGGAGGCATACGTGAACACGGCACTTGCCGCGAAGGCAGCGGGAAGTGTGATTCCATTTGCAACGGTGCGCCTTTCGGATGGAGCGGTGATCGGCTCGACGCGGTTCTTCGATGTGGAGAGCTGGCCGTGGCCAGAAGGGCATGAGCGCTACGGGCGCGGTCTGCCGGATGCATGCGAGATCGGATATACGTGGCTGACGGCTCCGGCGCTGCGGACGGGCGCAAACAGCGAGGCCAAGCTGCTGATGCTGACGCAGGCTTTTGAGCGCTGGGGAATGCTGCGCGTTTGCCTGCACACCGATGAACGGAACCAGCGCAGCCGCGCGGCAATGGAGCGGATGGGGGCGAAGTTCGAGGGGATTCTGCGCTCGCACCGAATGGCTTCGGATTCCATCGCGCGCAATTCGGCGCGTTACTCGATTGTTGCCGACGAGTGGCCGGAGGTGAAAGCGGCCATGCTGCGGCGGTGGGAGAGTTACTCGGGGCAGTAAGGGACGGGTAATTCGGAACAGGGAGATATGGGGAAACAGTTCAACTGCATCGAGCCGGAGCATCGCGCGTTGATCGAACGGCAGCACATCTTCTTTACAGCGTCGGCAGCGGCGCGGGGACACGTGAACGTTTCGCCGAAGGATGGCTCGGCGCTGCGTGTGCTGGACGCGAACAGAGTGGTTTACCTGGACGTGACCGGGAGCGGCAACGAGACTGCGGCGCATCTACTGGCGGACGGACGGCTGACGATGATGTTTTGCGCGTTCGAAGGAGCGCCGCGCATTCTGCGCCTGTACGGACGGGGCACGGTTCTGCAGCGCGGGGGCGCGGAGTATACGAAACTGCTGGCGTCGGCGTTTGGGAACGAAGAGCGGGCGGGCGCGCGGCAGATGATCGTGCTGGATGTGGATCTGGTGCAGACGTCCTGCGGCTTTGGCGTGCCGTTGTTCGAGTATGTGGGCGAGCGTAACGATCTCGATCGCTGGGCGGCAGGGAAAGGTTCGGAAGGACTGGCGGATTACTGGCGGCGGAAGAATGCGGTGAGCATCGACGGGCTGCCGACTGGGATTATGGGAGACGAGGCTGCCGTATAGCTCCGGCGGTGTCGCGGCCTGATTATTGCTTGCGGTGCAGTTCGAGATATTCGATGTAGCCGAGCAGTGCGCCCCAGTGGTAGAAGCGGTCGCTGTTTTTCACGTCGTCGCCGGAGCCGGAAATGGCGTTGTAGTTTTCGTGGACGTGGCGCTTCGTGGTCCACTCCCTCATGAACAGGGCATAGGATTTCTGGGCAAATTCGTGCCGCACCTTTGGTATCTCGTAGTTCGAGAGGCCGAGGTAGACGAGGTAGTTCATCGGTCCCCAGATGCGGCCGCGCCAGTAGTTCTGGTCGTGGAAGGCCGGGTCATCGCGGGCGATGGAGGGAATGACCCACTGGCCCCAGAACTCCTTTGGGTTGAGCAGGTGCCGCTGGACCATGATCTGGACCTGTTCCGGGGTGGCTGCGCGGGCCAGCATGGGGTAGAAGTTGGTGGGCGAGAGCCGGGTTACGAACTGGCCTGTGTGCAGGTCTTTGTTGAGGAAGATGCCCATGCCGGGATCCCAGAGGGTTGCCAGTTTGGCGCGGTAGCCGGCGCTGCGGGAGAGCAGCCGGAGTGCTTCGGCGTTGTGGCCGACGGTTTCGGCGATCTGGGCGAGGGCGTCGCAGTCGGCGATGTAGAGGCTCATCAGGCCGACGTCGGCGTATTCGAGCAGGTGGGTTTTGGGGTTGTAGAGCGCCGAATCGTACATGGGGCTGTTGTCGAGGCCGGATTCGTAGATGGCACCCTGGCGGGTGCCGCGGGATGCGTCGTCGAGATCGCCGGGCGAGTTCTGGCGGTCGCTGCCCCAGGTGAGATAGCCGTCGATGCGGCGATGCTGATTCCACCAGCGGTTCCAGCTGAGCAGGGCGGGATAGGCGGCCTGCAGGAACCACTTGTCGTGGTACTGGTTGTAGAGCCGGAGGACGGTGATGGAGCCGACGGGCGGCTCGCTGCGGTCGAAGCTTTTCCAGCCGCCGGCGCGGGCATAGTTGGGGACGAAACCCTGGGGCGTTTCTTCGCGGAGGGTTTCGATGGCGTCGGCGTAGGCGAGGTCCTTGTCGCCGATGGAGGCCATGGTGGAGGCGAAGAAGGTGTCCCAGTCGAAGAGGACGTAGCCACCCCAGGAGACGCTCCAGAGGCGGCTGACGGGAGAGATGACGCGGCGGTGGGTGGGCTCGTAAATGGTGTCCCAGCCGAGGGTGGTCTGGATGGCGTCGGCGATGGGGGCGCTCTGGCCGTAGGCGGCGACGGCGTGGAGGTAGCGCTCGCGCTGGATGCGGATGACGTATTCGATGTCGCGGAGGGAGCGGCGGCGTCCGGTGCTGAGGCCGATGGGATGGGTGAGATCGGCGGCGAAGTAAGGTCCGCCGATGGGCAGGTCGATGATCTGATCTTCGGGCACGGCTTCGGGACTCGTGCCGGGACGGGGAGCCATTTTTGCCTGGCAGCTACAGTAGACGGGGAAGCTGCCGGAGGGGCTGCGGACCTGGATGTAGCCGGCCTGGCGCTCGACCGTGCCGGAGCGGTTCCAGAGGAAGTTGACGGTGAAGATGACGGTGGGGGGCAGGACGGTCGTGGGCTGCTGGCCCGGGGCCGGAGGCAGCGGCGTCACCAGCATGACCAGTTCATCGGGGTGAATGATGTCGTGGGCGGACTGGATGCGCCAGCGGTGGCCTTTCCAAGAGATGCGGAGGTCGGTGTAGCTGCCGTTCCAGGAATGGAGGCCGGGCTTGACCTGCTCGGCGCCGGGAGTGAGGCGTCCGATGAGGATGTTCTGGAGGAAGGCGTCGGAATTCAGGGTGGTGTTGTGTTTGAGGCCGACGAGGATGGCGAGACCTTCGGGGAGCAGGACCTGGGTGGCGACGGAGTGGACGTCCCAGGTGTTCCAGCCCTGCGCCAGGTGGCGCTGGATCTGGCGATACTGAGGCGGCTCGGCGGGGAGAGCGGGCTGTCCGGGGGCGAAGCGCGAGGGCAGCTGGGCGGGGGATGGGCCATGGCTCTGACTGAGGAGCGGGAGCGCGGGCAGGATCAGCAGGAGAGCGAGCGTCCGTTTGGAGAGGGCCGAGCGGCGGAATTTCATCGTGGGCAGTGTAACCGCCTGGGAGGGCGGTCCGCACCTGGATTCAGCGCCCTGGTGGGCCAGGGAGTCAATATTGCCGCCCCTGGGGGAAGATCACACTCCTGAATAGGGGCATCTCGCGAGCGGCGGGGATGAGAGTGGCTCGACAGCTGGCGAGCCACTCCCAAAATGTTCCCTGCGGACGCCGCGAGTTTTTCGCTGCCGAATCAGGCGAGGTCGAAACGATCGAGGCGCATCACTTTGGTCCAGGCAGCCACAAAATCGCGGACGAAAGCGTTCTCGCCATCAGCGCTTGCATATACCTCGCAAATGGCGCGAAGTTGCGCGTTGGACCCAAAGACCAGGTCAACGACTGTTCCCGTCCACCTGAGCTGGCCCGTCTGCCGATCGCATCCTTCGAGTACCCCGGGAGAAGCCGTTGAGGGTTTCCACTTCGTTCCCATATCCAGAAGGTTGACGAAGAAATCGTTGGAGAGGGTTTCTGGCCGGGTGGTGAAGACACCATGTCTGGAATGGCCAAAGTTGGTGTCCAGAGCGCGCATGCCGCCGATCAGCACGGTCATCTCGGGTGCAGTTAAAGTCAGCAGTTGCGCCTTCTCGAGGAGCAACTGAGCAGCGTGGTCTTCGCAGCCCTTCCGAAGATAGTTGCGGAAGCCATCTCCGACCGGCTCCAGCACCGCGAAGGATGCGGTATCTGTCTGCTCCTGCGAGGCATCCGTACGGCCGGGAGCAAAGGGTACCTGCACCTCGTGACCGGCTTTTTTTGCCGCAGCTTCTACGGCCGCGCCGCCGGCGAGAACGATCAGATCTGCCAGGGAGATTTTTTTGCCGCCGGATTGAGAGCCGTTGAATGCCTTCTGGATGGCCTCCAGCCTGGACAATACTTTTGCCAGTTCTGCCGGCTGGTTGGCCTCCCAGTTTTTTTGAGGTTCGAGGCGTATGCGCGCACCGTTGGCGCCGCCGCGCCGGTCACTGCCGCGGAAGGTTGAGGCTGATGCCCATGCGGTTGCGACAAGCTGAGAGATGGACAATCCGGAGGCAAGGACCGTTGCTTTCAGCGCCTGAATGTCCTTGTCATTCACCAGGGGATGATCCACGGCGGGGACTGGATCCTGCCAGATCAGTTCTTCCTTCGGCACCAGGGGGCCAAGGTAGCGCGTCACCGGGCCCATATCCCGATGAGTCAGCTTGAACCATGCGCGGGCGAAGGCGTCCGCAAATTCGTCGGGATGCGACATGAAATGCCGGGCAATCT
Source organism: Acidobacterium sp. (assembly GCA_027323785.1). Taxonomy (GTDB): domain Bacteria; phylum Acidobacteriota; class Terriglobia; order Terriglobales; family Acidobacteriaceae; genus Palsa-343. Next base: position 13,790 of record DAHVZZ010000372.1, read on the forward strand.
TCTCGTAGACCGGATCCATGCGCAGAGCAATGTCCGAGGTCAGCATCATGGGCTGATGACCCTTCGAGGGATCATGTGCATCCGGTACCGTGCCCGCGCCGGCATTCCCTTTGGGTTTCCACTGGTGCGCCCCCGCCGGACTCGTGGTCAGCTCCCATTCGTACCCGAAAAGGGTTTCGAAAAAGCTGTTGTCCCATCGGGTTGGAGTTGGGGTCCAGGTCACTTCAAGGCCGCTGGTAATGGTGTCGCCGCCCTTGCCGGTACCAAAGCTGTTTTTCCAGCCCAGACCCTGCTCTTCGATGGGGGCTCCTTCTGGCTCCGGCCCCAGCCAGGTGGAACTGGCTGCACCGTGGGTCTTGCCAAAGGTATGACCACCCGCAATTAATGCCACGGTCTCCTTATCGTTCATGGCCATGCGGGCGAAGGTTTCGCGGATATCCAGAGCGGAAGCGAGAGGATCGGGGTTGCCGTTGGGCCCCTCGGGATTGACATAGATCAGGCCCATCTGCACGGCCGCCAGAGGATTCGCCAACTGGCGGTCGCCGCTGTAGCGCTGGTCGCCGAGCCAGGTAGTCTCCGGGCCCCAGTCGACGTCTGTCTCCGGTTCCCAGATATCTTTGCGGCCGCCGGCGAAGCCGAAGGTTTTGAGTCCCATGGATTCCAGCGCCACATGGCCCGC
>DAHVZZ010000384.1:0-1797 GCA_027323785.1 Acidobacterium sp.
GTCGGGCCGTGGGAGCGCGGCTACGACCGGGCGACGGGGGTGTACCCGGCGGGCATCACCGCCGACAAGTACTGGCCGCCCGTCGGCCGCATCGACCAGGCCCGCGGCGACCGCCACCTCGTCTGCTCCTGCCCGCCGCCCGCCGCCTTTGCAGGCTGCGCGTTCACCCACTCCGTCACTTTGGGCCGCCGGATCTTGCCCGTCGACGTTCGCGGCAGATCCAGTTCCGGCCAGATGCGCCATTGCCGAATCTGTTGGTACTCCGCCAGCTGCCCGTTCGCGGCCACCACCGCCCGCTGCGCCTCTTCCCGGCTGCCGCGGAACAGCAGCACCGCCACCGGCTCCGTTCCACCAGGCGTCAGCAGCGGCACCACCGCCGAAGCCTGCACCCCTGCCTGCGCATTGAGCGCCGCCTCCACGTCCTCCGGATGCACATTCAGCCCCGACGCCGTCACAATCGTCTGGCTCTTCCGCCCCGCAAACCGCAGCTGCCCCTGTTCGTCCTTCTGCGCCAGATCCCCCGTCGCCAGCCATTCGCTCTCGTTCGGCCGCATCGCGCCCTGCTGCCACGTCGCCCCGGAAACCATCGCCCCGCGCACCAGGATCTCGCCTTCGTCCGTAATCCGCACATCGCGCCCCGGCAGCACCTTACCGATCGTCCCCCGCCCCGGCTTGAATGGATGATTCAGCGTGATCAGCGCGGAGGTCTCCGTCATCCCATATCCCTGCACCAGCGCAAACCCAAGAGTCGTCCAGAACCCTTCCAGCTCGGACGACAGCGACGCCCCGCCGCACACAAACGCCCAGAACTTGAATCCCAGCAGTCGATGAATCCGCCGGAACTGCCACCAGCGCTTCCAGACCTTTTCCCCTGCCGCTCTTTCCATCTCCGCCAGCAGGCCGGGATACGCCGCCACCAGATGCGCGCGCAGCAGATCCAGCACCCGCGGCACCGCGCACACCACGGATATACGCTCCCGCCGAATCGTCTCGATCAGCCGCTGCGCCTGCAGCCGATTCTCAAAGTGCACCTCGGCGGCCATCAGCGGCGGAATCCACAGCGCCATAAACTGCCCAAAAACATGGCTCAGCGGCAGCGTGTGCAGAAAACGAATCGGATGAAAAATCCGCTCGTACTTCAGATACTTCTGCATCTCCCGCTCGATCGGCTCCACGCTCGCCAGTACATTGCGATGCGTGTGGACAATCCCCTTAGGCTCCGCCGTCGTCCCTGAAGTAAACAAAATCTGAAAGGGCGAATCGAGTGTCAGCCCCGGCTCGCGCAAATCTCCCGCAGCCCCCGGCAGGCTTCCCGCAAAATCCTCAAAAGCCATCGTCGGCGTCTCATCGCCCGATCCGTGCAGCAACTCCGCATCCCCGGCAATCAGCCGCGGCTTTGTATCGGCTACCACGCGCCGCGCGAAATCCGCCGCGCCCGACGGATCCAGCGGCACCGCGATCACCCCTCGCTGCACGCACCCAAAGAACGCCCCCATCCACTCCAGGCTATTCTGTCCCCACAGCACCACCCGATCGCCCATGCGGACCTCCCGCCGCACCAGTTCCGCGGCAAAGCGGTCCGCCATCGTCGCCAGTTCCGCCCAGGTGGAGGCAATCCGCCGGTTCCCCCGATAAGCCACCACGGCCTGCCCAGAGCCGTGTCGCCGAAAGTCGTCCAGAAATGTGGCCAGATTTGCGCGCATCGTCCTGCTCCTAACCTATAGGACGGGCGCTCCCCAGCCAATCGAACAGGAAAGCCCCTCCCGCCGATTTCTCCGCCCATCATCCAACCAGGCC
>DAHVZZ010000398.1:0-5689 GCA_027323785.1 Acidobacterium sp.
TCGCTGCGGGCGATTTTCTGCGACAGCCTTGAGGTGCAGGAGTATCTGTTCTGGACGGACGATTTTCTCCAGCAGTTTCGCAAGCGTCGCGGTTACGATCTGACACCGTACCTGGCCGTTCTGCGGCAGCCGGGTTACAACGACTTTTATTTTTCGCATCCAGGCGGGCTTCCGCTCTATAACGTTGCGGGCGGGGACGCGATTCGCGCGGACTACTGGAAGACGGTGTCGGAGCTGATTTACGAGCGGTTCTATCATCCGTTCGACGAGTGGGCGAAGGAGCACCACGTGGAGTCGCGGGTGCAGGCGCATGGTGCGCCGGGGGACCTGCTGCGCATTTATGGAGACGCCAGCATTCCGGAGACGGAAGAACTGGACGGCGGCAACACGGTGAACTTTATGAAGCTGGCTTCGTCGGCGGGATACGACTACGGGCGCCGGCTGGTGTCGAGCGAGAGCTTTGTGTTCCGGGGGAATCCGTATATCACGACGCCGGAGTCGATCAAGGCAAACAGCGACAAGCTGTTTATCTCCGGCGTGAACGAGATTGTGTATCACGGGTTTCCGTACAAGTTCGACGACGGGCCGAAGGGCGTGGGGTGGTTTCCGTTCCAGGGTCAGTTCAGCTCGCAGATCAATGAAGCGAATCCGATCTGGCCGTTCATTCCCAAAGTGAACACGTACATCACGCGGATGCAGTACATTCTGCAGCGCGGCACGAGCCATCTGCAGATTGCGCTGTACCGGAGCAGCCTGAACGAGGACGATACCGGGCCGAGCCTGGCGAGCGGCGCGGTGAAGGATCCGCTTCCGGCGATGGAGAAGGAACTGACCCGGGCCGGCTACAGCTGGGGTTTTGTGAACGAGCGGGTTCTGCTGCACAGCACGATGAAGCACGGCCAGTTGTGGACAAAGGGCGGAGGCGGCTATCGCGCGATCGTGATTCCGGCGGAGATGCGGGTTTCGCCGGCGACGGTGAGGGCGCTGGAGATGTTTGCCGCGGCGAAGCTGCCGATTGTGTTCGCCGGAGGCATGCCGCAGCCGGATGTGAGCTTTAAGGGGCTGAAGCAGAACCTTGAGGAGGTCGCGACCGGACTCGACCGGCTGCAGCACTCCGCCAGCGTTAGCCGGGTTGCGAGCGAATCGGAAGCGGCTGCGCGGCTGGCCCCGGCGATTCGGCCGCAGTTGCGATTCGCTTCCGGCACGGTGCTGCCGTTTGTGAAGAAGACGATTGGCGCGACGCAGTTTTACTTTCTGAGAAACCCGGACGACAAGGCAACGCAGACGACGGTGGAATTTCCTGAGACGGCGGTTCCGCAGGAGTGGGACCCGTGGACGGGGAAGGTTCACTCGGTGGCCTTTGAGCAGAAGGGCGGAGGTGTGGTTATCGATTTTGCGCTGCCGCCGTATGGCTCGGCGCTGATCGCATTCAACAAGGCGATTCGGGCGGGCTCCACGCCGGCCCCATGGACGGAGACCAAACGCCAGGCGGTGGGCGACGGGGGATGGGAGATCGATGCGGTGGGCGATTCGGCGCAGGGCGTGGGAACGAGGCTGCATCTCCGGATGACGCAGCTGACGGACTGGCTGAATGAGCCTGCGCTGCGGACGTTCTCGGGACGGGCTACGTATACGACATACGTAACAGCGACGGCGGCGGATCTGGAGCACGCGGGCCGGGTGCTGCTGGACCTGGGGCAGGTGAAGGACGCGGCCGCGGTGCGAGTGAACGGGGCCCCTGCCGGATCGCTGGTGGTGCAGCCGTTCGCGGTGGATGTGCGTCCGTTCCTGCACGCCGGGCGGAATGAAATTCAGATTACGGTGGTGAATTCGCTGACGAATTACGTGAGCACGATTGCCTGGCCGAAGATTCCCGGGGATTACAGGCAGCACTATCCGCCGATTTCCGCGGGGCTGATGGGTCCGGTGTCACTGGAATACGAGACCGCAGGCCGCAGCCGCTGAGCGCGGAGCCTGTGAATACGCGGCGTGCGCGATTGCGATGGACAGCGCCGCCGCGGGCAGGAATAATGCGGGACGGAGTCCAAAACGCTGAGAAGATGAGCTGAAATGCGCGTTGCTGGCGCCGTGCGGATTTGGGCGGAAAGAGTCAGGGGGCAGGGATGAATCGACAGGATATTCGCAAGTCTGGTTTGTGGGGCGCGGCGCTGCTGTTTGGGTGCATGACGGTGGCGGCGCAGGCTGTTCCGAAGGTGACCGGGGACGCGAAGGTGGACCGGCTGCTGAGCAAGATGACTTTGCAGGAGAAGATCACGCTGATCCACGGCGCGCATGAGAATCCGAAGACGTACCAGGGGCAGGCGGGCTATCTGGCGGGGATTCCGCGGCTGGGGATTCCGGGGCTGCGGATGGCGGACGGACCTCCGGGAGTGCTGACGCGGGTGCCGAGCCAGGGCGAGACGGCGACGATGGGCGTGGCGGCGACGTTCAGCGCGCACGATGCGCTGGAGAACGGGATTGTGATTGGGCGCGAGGATCGGGCGAATGGGATTGACGTGAGCCTGCAGCCGTTTGTGAATATCGACCGGGATCTGGAGTTTGGGCGCGGGTACAACACGTTCGGGGAGGATCCGTACCTGACGAGCGTGATGGGCGCGGAGGAGATCAAGGGAATCCAGTCGCAGCACGTGATGGCAATGGTGAAGCACTTTGTTGCGTACGACTCGAATGGTACGAACATTTATGTGGACGATCAGACGCTGCACGAGGTGTACCTGGCGCCGTTCGATGCTGCGGTGAAGGCGGGCGTGGCGGCGATTATGTGCTCGTACAACCGCATTAACGGGCAGTTTGCGTGCGGGAACAAGCACAACCTGACGACGATTCTGCGGGATCAGATGGGCTTTAAGGGATTTGTGACGTCGGACTGGGGCGCGGTTCACGGGGTGAACTTCATTAATGACGGGCTGGACATGGAGATGCCGGGGACGGGGATTGGCATACCGGCGTTCTTTAGCCTGGCTCCGCCGCCGCCACCGCCGCCGGCGAGCGCGTTTAAGGACATGATGGCGATGTTCGGCGGGCACATTCCGGAGGAGCCGCCGCCGGCGCCGTCGGCTCCGGGAGACTTTGGGAAGAAGCTAAGCCCGGAGCGGATGCCGGAGGCGCTGATGAACGGCACGGTAACGGCGGCGACGATTACGCAGGCCGCGGGGCGGGTGCTGTATGAGATGGATAAGTTCGGCTATCTGAACGGCATGCAGAAGCACACGGTGACGCCGCAGGATATCGACGCGAACGCAAAGATTATTGAGAAGACGGGCGAGGATGCGGCGGTTCTGCTGAAGAACGAAGACAATGTGCTGCCGCTGAAGTCCGGCGAACTGGGCGATGTGGTGCTGATTGGGCCGACGGCGGGACAGGTGGACTCGATCGGGATCAGCGGAGAGCGGAGCGTGGGATTGCCGTGGCGGCAAGTCGGTCCGGTGGCGGCGATGCGCAAGGTTTCGGGGAATCCGCATATTCAGTACGCGGTGGCCGACGACATGACCGGGACGACGATTCCGGCGAGCGCGCTGAGCCATGACGGAAAGCCGGGACTGGTGCGGACAGGCGGCGGCGCGGAGCAGGTGGACGCGCAGCTGAACTTTACGGAGAAGGACGGCACGGCGCTGCCGCCGAATTCGACGATGACGTGGAAGGGAACGCTGACGCCTCCGCATGCCGGGGACTACTGGATCTACCTGCAGGCGCTGGGGACGAACGCGATGATCTCGATTGACGGGAAGCCGCTGGCGCGGACGGGAGCGTTCCAGGGCGGGGTGCATGGGGATATTCTGCAGGCCAACCAGGACAACGTGGTTCCGACGACGGACGGGCTGGACAACTTGCGGCGGGCAGTGGAGCTGACGGCGGGTCCGCATGCGATTGAGGTGCACATTACACCCGATACGTCGGGCGCGCCGGTGCAGTTACGGCTGAACTGGTACACGCCGGAGCAGCGGAAGGCGGATTATGCGGACGCGATTGCGGCGGCGAAGCGGGCGAAGGTGGCCGTGGTGTTTGCGTGGACGCGGCTGACGCCGGTGTTCGGGCTGCCGGGCGACCAGGACAAGCTGATCGAGGCTGTAGCGGCGGTGAATCCGAACACGATTGTGGTACTGAACACGAGCCAGCCGGTGGCGCTGCCGTGGCTGGACAAGGTGAAAGGCGTGCTGGAGATGTGGTGGCCGGGCGACGAGGGCGGATGGTCGACGGCGAATTTGCTGCTGGGCAAGGTGAGCCCGGCGGGACGGCTGCCGGTGACGTGGGGGAAGAAGCTGACGGATTATCTGGCGACGGACCCGAAGCATCCGGAGCGGAGCTGGAAGGGTGTGGACGGCAAGACGACGTATACGGAAGGGGTGAACGTCGGATACCGGTGGTTCGAGAAGGAGCACATCCAGCCGCTGTTCCCGTTTGGATATGGGCTGAGCTATACGACGTTTGCCTACTCCGGGGTGAAGACGGAGAAGGCGGCGGACGGCGGGCTGGATGTGTCGGTGACGATCCGGAACACGGGGAAGGTGGGATCGGACGAGGTGCCGCAGGTGTATCTGGGGGCGCCGAGCGAGATTCCGGCGGGGGTGCAGTTTCCGGTGAGCGCGCTGGCGGCGTTCGACCGGGTGTACATTCCGGCGGGCGAAACGCAGACGGTGACCATGCATGTGCCACTACGGCAGTTACAGTACTGGTCGACGAAAGAGCAGAAGTGGACGATGCCGGAGGGCGAGCGGACGCTGAGCGTGGGCCCGTCGTCGGCGACACTGCCGCTGCACACGGAGATCGGCGGGTCGAGCATGTAGAGGGATGGCGGCCGCCTGGAGACGGGCGGCCGCTGGGGGTTGTGAAAGAGCCTTCGGCGTGGCCGGAGGCTCTTTTTGTTTTTTGGAGGCGCGCATGCGGGGCGCAGGGTTTGAGTTACGTGGGTAACTCTGAGGGCGGCCCGGCAGCGCTCCTGCGGAGCTGCGCCGGGGGGCCTCTCACCCCAGTGAGGGAACTCGCTGGGAACCCCGATCTGCGGCAGCAAGGAGGCGTGCTGCGTGCAACTTCAGCGGATTATTGCTGATTCCTCGCCTGAACCTAACTTCGTATGCATTATTAGGGGCAGGTGGATTGACCAGTGCGGATAGACTCGCACAGTGAAGGGGGTGGGAGAAATACGGTGACAGAGCGCACCGAGGTAATATCGGACTTATTTATATATTTATCTTGACATAAATATCAGCCGGCGGTAGAGTCCAGAACGAGCAATTGGGCCATAGTGTTTGGGCCTGATTCAGATGGCGAGGTAGATGGATGAAGTGCCTCGTGATGGTCCTGGTTCTAGGTTTGGGGGCGGCGTCATTGCAGTGTCAGGCGACGCCGTCGTCCCGCTCTGGCAGAGAGGTCAGAAAGCAGCGGGTTGAGCTGCCCACGACCACTCTTGATTTCTCTCACGCGGTGGCTCTCTCGGGGATTCCGCAGTCTCCATTTATTGTCGAACCGTTACAGTGCTCGCCTAAAGGCACGGCATTTATCCGAGTTCCTCTGCCGCCGAAATTTATGACTCAGTCGCTGATTTCGGTGACAAAGGATGGAAAGGCCGCGATCAAGGTTAGCGGCGGGAATCCTCCGGGGTTCGATCATTTCAGCCTGACTGCATATTTCCCCGGAGATAAGGGGATTTATGCGCTGGGCCAGGGATGGA
>DAHVZZ010000402.1:0-3869 GCA_027323785.1 Acidobacterium sp.
TCCGCGTTTTGCGCGCGCAGCCAGGTATGGAGTTCGACATCGTCGCCGGCGGTCACGTCTTTCATGGTGTCGTCGCCGCCATCTCCGCCGATGAGGTTCGCTTCAACCTCGTCGCCGAAGTTCAGGCCGATCCCGCGCTCCCCGTCACCCTGCTGCTTTCTGTCTTCAAATTCGACCGCATGGAGTGGGCCATCGAGAAGGCCACCGAACTGGGAGCCGCCTCCATCGTTCCCATGATCGCCCGCCGCACGGAGAAGCATCTGGCCCAGGCCGCCGCCGCTCGCGTCGAGCGCTGGCGGCGTGTCGCGCTCGAAGCCTCAAAACAGGCGCGCCGCTCCGACGTCCTTCAGATCGCCGATCCTCTCCCGCTCAAATCCGCAGTTCTGACCCAGGGCGAAGCCATTCGCCTCGTTCTCGCCGAACAGGAGCGTTCCACCACTCTCCACCACGCGCTCAGCCAGGCGCTCGCCGCCAGCGGCGACGAGATCCCCGAAATTCGCATGGCCATTGGTCCGGAGGGCGGATGGACCGCCGAAGAAGAAGCCATCTTCGACGCCGAAAACTGGAAGGCCGTCAGTCTTGGCCCGCGCATCCTCCGTGCCGAAACCGCCGCAACCGCCGCCATGGCCATCGCCGCCGCTCTGCTGGAGTAGCCCCTTTCCTGTCGCTGCAAAACAAAAAGGCTGTTCGCCGGCTCCTTCGCCGCGAACAGCCTTTTCTAATGACTTCTCACCGGAGGCTGACCGCTTTACCTTCCGGCCGCCTTAATTTTGGCCACTGGCCGCATTGCCGCTCAGGAGAACATCTCCTTCACCTTATCGAAGAGCCCGCGCGACGTCGGCGTGTTCTCCACCGTCATCATCTCGCCCAGCTCGCGCAGCTTCTCCTTTTGCACCTTCGTGAGCTTGGTCGGAGTCTTCACCACCACCTGCGCCACCAGATCGCCCCGTCCGTACTCGTTCAGGTACGGCACGCCCTTGCCGCGCAGCTTGATCTCCTGCCCGCTCTGTGTGCCCTCCGGAATCTTCAGCCGAGCCTCCCCGTCCAGCGTCGTGATGGGAATCTCCGCTCCCAGAGCCGCCTGCGGGAACGAAATCGGAATCACGCAGTGCAGGTCGTTCCCCTCGCGCTCAAAGAATTTGTGCGGACGAACCCGCAGCACAATATACAGATCGCCGCCCGGGCCACCGAAGCGCCCGGCATCGCCCTCGCCCTGATAGCGAATCCGCGTGCCGTCTTCTACCCCGGCCGGAATGCTCACCGCAATCTCATGCTGCCGTTCCACCCGCCCGTCGCCGCGGCAGGTCTTGCATGGATCGCTGATCACCGATCCCGTTCCGCCGCACGCCGCGCAGGTCCGCGCAATCGAGAAGAAGCCCTGCTGGTAACGAACCTGCCCGCGTCCCTGGCAGTGCGGACACGTCGTCGGCCCTTTGCCCGTCGCCGTGCCCGTGCCGTTGCAGTCGCTGCACGCCTCCATCCGGCGGATCGTGACCTTGGTCTCTTTCCCAAAGACCGCTTCCTCAAACTCGATGGTGATGTCGTGCCGTACGTCACGGCCCTTTTGCACTCGCGAAGGCCGCCGGCTGCCGCCGCCCATATTGAACATCTCGCCGAATATATCGCCGAAAATGTCGCCAATATCCTGCGCGCCGCCAAACGGTCCGCCGTTGAATCCGCCCGGACCGCCGCCGCTCACGCCCGCGTGCCCAAACCGGTCGTAGGCCGCCCGCTTGTCCGGATCGCTCAGCACCTGGTACGCCTCGCTGCACTCCTTAAAGCGCTCTTCCGCCGCGTGGTCGCCCGGATTCCGGTCCGGATGGTGCTGCATCGCCAGCTTGCGGTATGCCGCCTTCAGCTCCTGATCGCTGGCCGTGCGCGACACGCCCAGTACTTCGTAATAATCGGCTTTCGTCACGTTTTCCGTTCTGCTCATGCTTCCTTTTGATCGGGGTTGCTGGCCACGCGCACCAGCGCCGGCCGCAGCAGACGCTCGCGGATCTTATATCCACGGCGCACTTCCTCAAATACCTGATGATCCGGAACGTCGTTCCGCTCCGCCATCTCCAGAGCTTCATGCACGCGCGGATCGAACTGCGTCCCCACGGTCTCGACCGCCTGCACGTTCAGCCCGCGCAGCACCTCTTCCATCTGCTTCACAATCAGTTCCACGCCGGTCCGCAGCTGTTCCGCCGATCCGTTCGCCTTCAGCGCCAGCTGGAAGTTGTCCAGCACCGGCAGAAACTGCTCCACCGCGCTCGAAACAGCATACTCCCGGAAGTCCGTCCGCTCTTTCGCCTCGCGCTTGCGGGCGTTGTCGAACTCCGCCTGCAGTCGCGCCAGCCGCTCGAAGAGCATATCCCGCTCCGCCTTCAGCCGGTCGTACTCCTCCTGCGGAACCGTTGCAGTCTCCACTGGCACCAGCTCTTCCTCCTGTTCCGCCGCTGCGCCGTTTCCTGCTCCGCCTTCGGCTTCCCGCATCTCCGGGGCAGGCCTCTTCTCATCCACCGTGCTCTTGCTCATCTCTCTCACCATGGTTCTGTCCGCGAACCTTCTTCGAAATCGCATAGTCCGCGTCTCTTTGGATTTCTTCCCGCTACTGCGGCGGCTGGAACAGCTTTCCCGACAGCTGCGCGATGTAGGAGACCGCGTTGATCGTCTCCTGATACTGGATGCGCGTTGGCCCGATCACGGCAACCGTGCCCAGATGCTCCTGGCCCAGCCGCGCCGTCGTCCCAATCAGCACCAGATCCCGCAGCTCCGGAATCGCCTCTTCCAGCCCCACCACCACTCGCACCGTTCGCTGCCGCGCATCCACATAGGCGTTCAGCAGCTCAATCAGCCGCTCCCGGGCTTCCAGCGCCCGCAGCATCGTGCTCAGCCGCGCCCGGTCGGTTTCGCCCGCCAGCAAATTGGCCACACCCTCCACAAAGATCGCTGGCCCGGCGTCTTCAGCCTCCAGCGCGCCCTTGCGGTACAGCTCTTCCACCGATCGCATCAGCCGGTCGTACTCGTTCCGCTCCGCTTCCAGCCGCCGCGCCAGCTCCATTCGGATGCGCTCAATCGACCAGCCGTGGAAATTCTCGTTCAGGAACCGCGCCGCCGTCTCCAGTTCGGCCATCGTCAGGTCCCGATCCAGCAGCAGCATCCGGTCCAGAACCGTGCCGCCCTTGGTAATCACCACCGCCAGCACGCGCCCCGCGCTCAGCCGCGAAAAGTGGATGTGCTCCAGCGTGTGCAGCTCCTGCGTTCCCGCCAGCGCCACGCCCAAACCGCTGGAAATCAGCGCCAGCACATGCGACGTCCGCTCCAGGTACTGCTGGCTGGTCCCGATCCCGGCAAAGCTCTCCTCAATCTGCTCCACCCGCTCCGGCGTCAGCACCGCCGCCTGCGGCGCATTCAGCTGCTCCACATACAAGCGGAACGCCCGCGCCGTCGGAATCCGTCCCGCCGACGTATGCGGCTGATCCAGCAGCCCGGCATCGCCCAGCGCCGCCATCACGTTCCGGATCGTGGCCGGGCTCATCCCCTCGCGCTTGCCCGCCTCGCCGCCCAGGTGCCGCGCCAGCGCCTGCGACGCAACCGGCTCCCCCGTGGCGATGTACATCTCCACGATGGCCGTCAAAACGGCGCGTTCCCGAGGACCGATTCGCGGCTCCGAAACCATAAACCCCACTCCCACCCACCGGAAATGGGTGAAATTCTCCTCTTTAGATTCTAGGGTTGTGAAAATCTCGGGTCAAGAATGCTGCCGAGCTTCCTGCTCGCCCTCCGCAAGCGCATCTCCAGTCTTTTCAGCCGAGTCCGGTTTGCTCTCCTTCGGCCCGAAATAAAGCCATCGCAGCAGGCCATAAGCGATCAGCAACAGC
>DAHVZZ010000406.1:0-7036 GCA_027323785.1 Acidobacterium sp.
GATATCAATTTTGGAGTTAATTTCCGGCAGGACTGGCCGTCCGGGCGAACGCGTGGTTCGCTCGCCTTTCTAGTAACTCCCTTACTTCCAGGATATCAATTTCGGGGTTAATTACCGGCAATTTTGGGATAGGTGCTGATATGACAAAAGCTTTCGGTGTGCTTCTTGTGCTGGTTGTGCTGCTGCCTTCGGCGCAGGCTGCGAATAAGAGGTTCGCGAAGTACAAGCGGGTTGAGGCGTACGAGATTCGGCCGGGTGTGCTGATGCTGCCGAGTTATTCCGGCGATGGGAAAGTTTGTGAGATTGGGTTGGAAGTGCTGCACTACTCGCCTAAAGTGACCCGGATGGACTCAGAGCTTCCACGGAAGGAGATCAATCAGATTTTCAACGAACTTGTATCCGTGAAAGAAAGAGGTCCAAAGAGTCGGACATGGCCCGCGGGACTTACCGTTCAGGTTGGCTTTGCGTCGACTGAGATCTTCGAGTACAAGAACGTTGAACTCGATATTGATAGCAGAGTCTCGCCTGATCCTGGATATGACGAAGAGCCGGTGAGTAACCTTGTTGCAGAAATCAGGTGGAAGCATCGGAAGTGTCAGTAGATTGCGTTAGGGTCGGCGCTTCGCGCCGATTCCCACTCAAACCAAAACCGGGTTTCAATGGGGCACCCAGATTCTGCGCACAGTAGGGGAACTGCGGGTTCCTCCGCTATGTTCGCTCGCCTATAGGCGTGCGAACGTCGGTCGGAATGACAATTTCTTTGGGGTGGTTGGTGAGTTTCAGACCTTGAGGAGGGCTCGGAAGGCTCTGGCTTTGTAGAAGCAGGGGGTGGTGTTGTGGTAGACGAAGACGCGGTCGAAGCGGCGGTCGGCGAAGATGGCTCCTTCTAAGGCGACGATTTCGGGTGGGGTTTTGAGCCAGCTTTGGGATTTGAGGTCGAACTCGCCGAGGGTTTGCAGGTGGCGGTACTGGTCTTCGTCGAGGGGTTCGACGCCCATGGCGGCGGCTATGCCGAGGACGTTCCCGGCTACGGGGACGCCTTCTTTTTTGCGCTTCTTTTCGCCTTCGGGGTCGTAGCAGATGCTGCGGCGTCCGGAAGGGCTTTCCGGGGAGCAGTCGCAGAAGGTGAGCTGGCCGGATTTTTTGTCGTGTGCGATGAGGTCGGGTTCGCCGCCGGTTCTTTCCATTTCATTGAGGGTCCAGAGGGCTTTGGGGTTGGCCTGCAGGCGGGCCTGGACCTGAGGCCACCCGATGCCCTTGTGGCGGGAGGGGTTTTTCTCGAAGGGGGTCTGGAGGGTTTTGAGGAGGGCTTCGGACTGGGATTTGGTGAGGGTGGGCATGGGTTTTCCTCGGCGGAGGCCAGAGTACGACGGTGAGTGCGGGGTGGGCAAGGCTATAGCTGTTAGCGTTTAGCTTCTAGCTTTGGTGGCGCCTGGCGGCGCGGCACAACAGGAAACGCAGATTTCTCGACTGCGGCGCTCAAGCGCCTGCGCTCGGAATGACCCTTCAGAGGGGGGCCTTCCCACTCAGCAGCGGGCTGGAATGGGGCACCTGTCATGCGGCCCTACGCTGCCTGTGCGAGTACAGGGAAACGCAGGGCGCGCAGAGATATCGCGGCGGGCGCGAGGTGCTGGACCGGGGCCTGTATGGGTGGGACCGGGGTAGGTCCGGTCCCTGAGGAGGCAGAGTGGATCAGGCAATCTCGCGCATGCGGATGACCTGATCGGCCTGCGGTCCTTTCTGACCCTGAACAATCTCGAACTCTACTTCGTCCCCTTCTTTGAGGCTCTTGTAGCCGTCGATCTGAATCGCACTGTAGTGCACGAATACGTCGGGTCCGTCTTCACGACCGATGAAGCCATAACCCTTCGCGTTGTTGAACCACTTCACTTTGCCTTTGTATTGAGCCACGAGCCCTGGACCTTCCTGAAGCGAAATTCGGTGGGGGAGGGAGTCCACCGGCTTGAGACTTAAAGACGCGAGTCTCAACGCTTTGGTTATCTGGTCCAGCGATGCGGGTCTTGCCGGGCGAGGTGCCTACCGCCTACTTCTTCTTGCCCAGGGAGCGCGCGAAGCTGAGTACAGAGATGAGCGTTTTGCCGTCCTGAACCTGTCCCCTGTCAATCAGACGCAGCAACTCGGAAAGGGGCACACGAAGTAATTCGATGGATTCGTCATCTTCGGGGGCGGAGGGTCCGGGAATGAGGTCTTCGGCGAGGAAAACCTGCATCCATTCGCCGAGGAAGCCGGGGCTGGCGAAGTAGCGGGTGAGGTGGGTCCACTTGCGGGCGGTGTAGCCGGTTTCTTCGAGGAGCTCGCGTTTGGCGGCGCGGAGGCGGTTTTCGCCGGGTTCCATCTTGCCGGCGGGGACTTCGTAGAGAAATTGGCCGGCTGCGTGGCGGTACTGGCGTTCGAGGACGATGTCGGGGTCGCGTTTGCTACGGGAGCGATCGACGGGGAGGATGACGACGGAGCCGTTATGGCGGATGATGTCGCGGCGCTGGACCTTGCCGGCGTGCTCTTTGACCTGCTCGGTGTAGATGCGGAAGAGCGGGCCTTCGTAGCGGAGGTCGGAGGAAAGGACGCGGGCGCGGCGGCCGGGGCGGATGGTGAGGTTTTTGACGAGGGGGATGTTTTCGGCGGGTCTGGCTGCGGATTTTTTGGCCGCGGGGGCTGATTTGCGGACGGCTGCGGGCTTGTTTGCGGCTTTCCTGGCGGCCGTGGAGGGGGCTGCTTTGCGCTGCATAGAACGGGTGGGCATGAATTTTCCTCTTCCGGTACGGTACCATCCGGCTTGACGGAAACGGAGGCGGGCAAGGCGCGGATGGCGGGGAAGCGGCGGTGGACGGTAATGCGCGGCAGCGTGGCGGTGATTGGGCCGGGGAACTGGGGGACGTCGCTGGCGCAGGCGGTGCGGCGGTCGGAATGGGAGCTGCGGGAGGTGGTGGTTCGGCGCAGGCCGGGCGGCCGGACGGCGCTGCCGGAGCGGGAGTGGGGCGAGGCGGTGCTGGATGCGGAGGTGCTGTGGCTGTGTGTTCCAGATGATGCGATTGAGGCGGCATGCGCGGAGCTGGTGCGGCGGAGGCCGGATTTGCGGGGGCAGGTGGTGGCGCATTCGAGCGGAGCGCGGACGGCCGGGGCGCTGGAGGCGGCGCGGCAGGCGGGTGCGCGGGTGGCAACGGTGCATCCGGTGATGACGTTTCCGGGGCGGAAGGTGGTTCGGCTGAAGGGTGTGCTGTTCGGCGTGGAGGCAGAGAGCGCGGCGTGCCGGAAGCGGCTGAAGGAGCTGGTGACGGCGCTGGGCGGGGAGCCGTTTGTGATTGCGGCGGAGAGCAAGGTGCTGTATCACGCGGCGGGTACGTTGACCTCTCCGCTGCTGGTGAGCGCGATGACGGCGGCCGAGGAGATGGCGCGGCTGGCTGGACTCCCACGGGAGGTTGCCGCGAAAATGACAGGAGTGCTCGCGGAGGCGACGCTGGCGAACGTGCGGAAGCGCGGGGCGGGGAAGAGCTTCAGCGGTCCACTGGCGCGGGGAGATGCGGGGACGATTCGGTTGCATCTTGAGGCGCTCGCGGAGCATCCAGTTCTCGCCGGGGTTTATCGGGCGCTGGCGAGCCAGGCGCTGGAGTCGCTGCCGGTGAAGGATCGCGGGGAGATCGCGGCGCTGCTGCAACCGGGGCGGAAATCGCGGAAGCGGAAGATGCCGTCGTGAGCCGTGGGCGTGCTCGCCAGGGCGCGCGGGAAGATTTTGCAGGGAAATTTTTGAGGGAGAGCCAGGAAAGCCGGTGGAGACACACTGTTACCCGATCACGATTGTGCCGCATCTGCACCGGCTGTTTACCGACTATGCCGAGAGCGAGCAGGTGCTGCGGCCTTTTTTCGCGGTGAGCCCGCGGGATGAGAACTGGGCTGCGGGCGGCGTGGCGTTTGGCGGGGATCGCGAGAGGCTGGCAGGGCTGCTGGAGAAGCAGAATCGAGCATGGGGCGCGGGGCCGGCGACGCTGGAGAATATCGAGCGGATTCGGCGGGGCGCGAACGTGGTGGTGACCGGGCAGCAGGTGGTGCTGTTTGGCGGGTCGCTGTTTACGCTGTACAAGGCCGCGACGGCCATTGCGCGGGCGAAGGCGGCGGGCGCGGTGCCGGTGTTCTGGCTGGCGACCGGAGATCATGATCTGGCGGAAGTGAATCACGTGACGCTGGCGGCACGGCACGAGTTGGCGATGCTCAAGCTGGAGCCGGAAGCTGCGGCAGGTCAGCCGGTGGGCGGGATCCGGCTGGGCGCGGGCATAGAGGCGGTGCTGGAGCAGGCGGCGGAGATTCTGGGTGATGTTCCGGAGATGGATCTGCTGCGCGAGGCGTACCGGCCGGAGGCGACCTTTGGCGAGGCGTTTGCCCGGCTGCTGCTGACGACCTTTGCACGGCAGGGGCTGGTGGTGGCCGATGCGACGGGGCGGGAGTTTCACGCAGCGGGCGCGAGGGTGCTGCGGGCGGCGATCGAGCGTGCCGATGAGCTGGAAGCGCTGCTGCATGAGCGAGACCGGCTGCTGGCCGAGCGCGGGTATCACTCGCAGGTGCTGGTGGCGGCGAAGAGCAGCCTGCTGTTCCTGATCGACAAGGAGACGGGCGCGCGGCAGGTGCTGAAGCGCAGCGACGATGGGCAATGGCTGGCCGGCAAGGCGGGGCACACGACGGCGGAGCTGCTGGCGATTCTGGAGAGCGAGCCGGAGCGGTTGAGCCCGAATGCGCTGCTGCGGCCAGTGTTCCAGGATGTGGTTCTGCCGACCCTGGCCTACATTGGCGGACCGGCGGAGATTGCGTATTTTGCGCAGACGCAGGTGCTGTACGAGGTGCTGCTGGGCAGGGTGACTCCGGTGCTGCCGCGCATGAGCGTCACGCTGGTGGATGCGGCGTTACGGCGGCTGATGATGCAGCATGGGGTGGGACTGGAGGATGTGTTCCGGCTGCGGCCGGATGAACTGGCGCAGCGGCTGGGCGCGCGGGCGATGCCGGTGGAAGGCAAGCAGCAGCTGGCGGCGACGGGACAGGCGCTGGATCGCGAGCTGACGGCGCTGACGGAGTGGATGCGCACGATGGATGCAGGACTGGGGCGGTCGGCGGAGACTTCGGCCTCAAAGATGCGCTACCAGATGAACCGGCTACGGCGGATGGCGGCGAATTTCCAGTTGCAGAAAGAGGAAAGCCTGCGGAGGCAGGTGGATGCGCTGTATCTGGGGATTTATCCGAATCTGCACTTGCAGGAGCGCGTGGTGGGCGGCGTGAGTTACCTGGCGCGGTGCGGCGAGGCGCTGGTGGATGCGCTGGTGGCCGCAGCGGCGGAGCTGTGCCCGGGGCACCGGGAAATCCACATGTAAATTTTGCGGCGGACGGGGCGCGGAGCCGGCGGCGGATTGCAAGGCGCGGGCGGGAGTGCTAGATTCCGCGATATGGCAGGGAAAAACGAGTCAACGATTGAGGTGGCATGCCCGGATTGCGGGGCGATGCTGAAGATCGACGCGAAGACGGGCGCCGTGATCGCGCATACTCCTGCGCCGCGCAAGCGCACGTTTGAGGATTTTGAGACGGCGGCGCGCGCGCATCGCGAGCAGGAAGAGCGCAAGCAGAGTATCTTCAAACAATCCGTGGATGCGGAGAAGAATCGCGCCGATCTGCTGGACAAGAAATTCGCCGAGGCGCTGAAGAAGGCGAAGGAAACGCCGGATACGGGCAAGCCGTTCCGGGATTTTGATTTGGATTAGGACGAACCTGCGGGACAGGAATCGCGGGCCGGATTGTAATTTGGGGTGGGGAATTTTGTGGAACCGACCGGCGGAAGCCGGCGGGGGAGATCTGGAGATGGTAATGGATGCAGAGGTTCAGTCCACTGAGGTTGAAGTAACGATTTCCAACGGAGTGCTGGAAAGGCCGGGCGAGGTATCGCTGGGGCGCGCGGCGGCGGCCGGATCGCTGGTGCTTTCGGCAGCCCTGCTGATGGCCGGCAAGCGCAAGAGCGCCGTGGCGGCGGCGGCCGTGGCGGGAGCGATCGCGGTGATGGAAGAGCCCGAGCTGGTGAAGCGCTTGTGGAACAACATTCCGAAGTATCTGCGCCGTGGCCAGGATTTTCTGGTGAAAGTGGAAGACATGGTGAGTGAGGTGACGGCGCAGGGGGAAAAGCTGCGGGAGACGCTCAAGCGGGAGGACTAGCCGTCCAGGCGTGCGCGTGCTTCGCCGGTGCCACTCGGACTGCGCCTGGCTCCGTGAGGGGGGAACGTGGTTGTCGGTTCATCCAGCCTTGCGTACAGGCAAGCAGCTTCGCAGGTAGAGAAATACCGGATATTCAAAGGCCATGACCATGAACCACGTCAGCCTCCACTCCTTGATCAGAAGAAGAAGGGTTATAAAGGCGATCAGGTGAATGACCAGCAGGGTAGTGGTCAAAATCCAGAATCGTGCTTCTCGGAGAAGCTGACTACTTTCTCCGATGAATAATGCAAACAGGACCGCAGTGAAGCCGGTAAGTCCTCCCCATCGAAGGAAGGCAGCGCTGCCCCATTTGTCGCCGACTGCAAATCCCGCAGCAATTAGCGCACATGCGATCAGGATGTAGAGAAAATAATCCCGCAGGCGGCTGAGGGTATGTCTCCTTGTGCGTCCGGCGGAGGTCATTCGTATATTCTGCGTGCTGTCATCACAGCGGCAGTGAAAGCATAATCGAAATCGACCGATCTTGGCGCGTGCGCGTTTCTCAGACAGTAGGTGTGGCGAGGCGATCGGCGCGGAAGGCGGCAATATTCACCTGCGGTGTGTGGCCGAGGATGAGGTCGCGGAGGATGTGCGCAGTGCCGGGCGCGAGCAGGATTCCATTACGAAAATGACCAGTGGCGACCCAGAGAGTGGGATTTTTGTCGCGGGGTGAGAGAGGTCCGATGACGGGGAGGCCGTCCGGAGCCATGGGGCGCAGACCGGCCCAGGCGGCGACGCGTTCGGCGTTGGCGAGCGGGGGCCAGAGTTCGGCGGCGCGGCGGGCGAGGTCGGCGAG
>DAHVZZ010000451.1:0-8238 GCA_027323785.1 Acidobacterium sp.
GCGAGGTAAGACTGCTTCGCTGAAAGCCTCTGAATGGTTTTGCGTGTCACCTTGAGCTGGGACAGGAAATGCGCTTCCCAGCCGGCCATCTTGTCCCTGCGAGCAATCGCCAGGAGACGTTTCAAAATGTCGCGCCGATAGCGGGCTCGCTCGAGATCGGTGGAGCATTCGCGCAGCCTCGACCCGATCTCCGTAGCGGTGCGAACTTCCATGACTCCAGGATGGAACGGGACGCGTCCCTTGCCAAAGCCATCAGCTCGAGATCGGGTTCACCCCGGATCCTTCACCTGCGATGTCCGGTCAGCACTTGTGCTGGCCCTCACAGATTTCTCCATCCGGCGGCGTTAGCCTGAACCGGCTTAATCCGCCTCCCTCGGATTCGACTATGGGCCTGCGCCACGATGGCAGAGGCCAGAGCACGATTTCTGGAGAACCGCGTTGAGGAAATATGCCGATCCGTGTACTTCGAGAGGGAAACCGTGTCAATCCTGCAGATAACTCCCAGTGGATGTTGACTTTGCATTTAAGAGGGGACGACGGCTATGGGGCCTTACCCTCCGCCCTAAGAATCAGGTGCACCCTTGGCGAGGACAACGGTGAAGAAGAAGGCGGTCAGAATTGGGGCACGTTTCGGCATGTTGATCGTCATTGGCCGGGCAGATTCGGACGCGCGTGGCAATCAAAGAGTATGCGTGCGCTGCGACTGCGGGAAGGAAAAGACAGTGCGCACGGCCAATCTCTACATGCAGCCTTACCGGGACCGTAACGGTAAGCTGCGAGCTCCGGTTCGGAGCTGCGGTTGCCAATCCAGGCGGGCCTATCGGGAAATCCTCGAACGGAGAGCCAGAGGAGTCAAGCAAAAGACCCGCAAGCGGCTACATAGAGCCTTTTCTCGGGGATACGGGTTGAGCTGGATTTCGCAAAACTACCGGCTCCCTTCGGAGGTGGTCTCGGCTCTCTACCAGGATTGGAGAGCGACGCACCCTATAGCTGCGGCGGCGCGACAGAGCCGCCGCCGTCCCTATAGGTCTCCGGAAGACGAGCCCTCGTGGTGAGCATGATGGCGCAAACGCGGGCCTGTGATGGCGGACACAGTGAATCGACTCCCGCGTCTCTAAGATGGCCCGCAACCGGCAGCGAAGGTTTCGTCGGGCGTTCTTGCTCCCCGACGGCATCGCTGCGGAGTTCAGAAAGGCGGCTGAAAGCTCAATGGGGAAAACGACAATTAACTGGTGCGACTTAACCTTCAACCCATGGGAAGGCTGTACCCGTGTCAGCCCGGCCTGCGTCCACTGCTACGCGGAGGCGCGCGACCAACGTCACCTGACGGAAGCAGTGGATCACTGGGGGCCAGGCGCACCGCGCAGGACTACTTCGGATCAGAGTTGGAGAAAACCGATTGCCTGGAATCGCCAGGCGGCGCGATCGGGTGAGAGGTTGCGGATCTTCTGCGCCAGTTTGGGCGACGTATTCGACCACGAAGCGCCTGTTGGCCAGCGTGAGCGACTTTGGGAGCTGATCAGGTCCACACACCACCTCGATTGGCTTTTGTTGACGAAACGAACGCAGAATATACGACTCATGCTTCCCGGGGATTGGGGTGACGGCTACACAAACGTCTGGCTGGGAGCCACTTGTGAGAACCGTCGACACGGTGTCCCTCGCATCGAGGAATTGCGGCAGATTCCCGCGGTGGTTCGATTCCTGTCGTGCGAGCCCCTGCTCGAAGACTTGGGGAATCTTGACCTGACCGGAATTGATTGGCTAATCGTCGGGGGTGAGTCCGGTGCGGAAGCACGACCGTTCGATATTCAATGGGCAAAGAATCTCGTCAGTCAGTGTGAAGAACAGGGCGTTGCCCCCTGGGTGAAGCAATTGGGCCGCCGCCCGAGTTCGGGCGGGAAGGAACTGGTCATCACCACGGAAAAGGGGCGCCGAAGCGGACATGCCGGGGACCTGGATCGATGGCCGGATTTGCTGGCAGAACTAAAAGTGCGCCAACTTCCGATTCCGCGCATGCTGGCGGTCCGCGACGAGGAGGTCGAGGTTGGCGTTTAGGAGACGAATCAGGTCTGCCTTTCTCTTGCCTTATTTCTGAGCTCCCGGCGCCTCTGGCGGCTGTTCCGGCCGACGTCCTGACCTGTGGCATCGATAAAGAAATCCATGTTTCTAGCTTTCCATCCACCATGATTGCTGTTGATGGCCTTGAGACAGTATTCAGCAGCTGGGCCAGATGGATCATAAACGCGTACCTCAACCGAATCACCGCGATGGCCATTTCCACCGAATCGCTGCCACAGGGCGGCGACAGGTGTGGGGTCAAGCGGAACCCTGGCAGCTAGCAGCGCATGATAATGTCTTCGGATCCCCAGAGAACCTGGACTGGCGGGGACCTTTTCCTCGGCGCGGATATATGTCACGGGGCTTCGAAGATCCCGCTCCAGCTGATTAATATATCCGTCGAAGGCGTGGTCCGCCTGCTGGTCGGACACACGCCAGGAAAACTCAAAAGTGCCAAAGAGCTGCCAGGGCACCTGCTCGAGCCAGGCTGCGAAAGCTGTCACGGTCTCTGGATATGTTCGCCTCACTGCTCTTCACCATGCCATGCACCGCGTGGTCCCATTGTAGGCGGCCCGCAGGCAAAGTGATGCGGAGGCACACTTTACTCCTATGTCGGCAGTAACCGAGCGCCGGGAAAACACCGCGTGTTCCAGCGGTCCAGAGCCGAAGCCTTCTCCCGGGCGGCGCAGAGCAGTCTGCGCCGGGAATCAACTGGCGTAAGTATCGATTGATCGGACCTGCTAGCCAAAGCCATGCGCAAATAGAATCCCCGCGCTGGGGGCGCGGCCTCTCTCGTGAAAGGGATGCATATACGATCGAGATCGGGGCTACTGCCAGTTTCGACAAATCTGCTCCTCCTCGTCCACGTACTTCTGCACGTGCTGGTAGTAGCTGTCCGGTGGAGGTCGCCGTCAATGCGACGGAGATCATCCACGTCGGGGTGGAGAGTAGGTTGTCTGATCCAGCGCTATGTCCATCCCGTTTACTAGTTCGAACCGGGTGCGGTGGCGGCGAGTTGAACTGAGGCTGGAGTAGTGCTCCACCTGTGGCCGCCTTTGTTCACCACATGAATTGCGACACCGCTTTCAGGAAAATCAGATCCGCGCTCAATGTCGCGGATTTGGCTCATATCCGCGCATGGCTTTGCGCCCGGATGAACGAACAACATAGCGATGCCCGTGAATGGCTGCCCACTTTGGTTGCGCTTCTCCCAATAGAGTTGAAGCTTCTCAATGTCTCTAAGGAGATCCGACCAGACACCACCTTCTGCAGCTTGCCAGAACTTGATTTCAATAGCCACGCGGCAGGGCTGCCGCCACAGATTTGAGCTTTGGTCTTGCTTGTGGCATAACACCGCAATGTCACAAGTCATTCCCTTACCATCCGGGACAAGCTGATATTCGGTCTTCACGGGATTGATGTCGCTAAATGCTCCGAGGTGTCGATCTTTGCGGCACGAGGATTGATAGCTATTCCGCAGTTCACGCATTTCCCTTCGGAGTTCTGCAAACAGCAGG
The DNA here is from genome assembly GCA_027323785.1 of Acidobacterium sp. Lineage (GTDB taxonomy): Bacteria > Acidobacteriota > Terriglobia > Terriglobales > Acidobacteriaceae > Palsa-343. Next base: position 3,579 of record DAHVZZ010000451.1, read on the forward strand.
GACTGAATGTCGTTTTCGGAAAGGAAATCCCACGGATTGTCTCGGAACTCGTGGACTGTTCTATCAACTGCCCTTTCAAGACGCTGTCTGGTCATCACCCAATCCATACTTGTCATCCCCTTTCATATCGAGATTTGGCGGGGTGCCGATCATCTGAATATCTCCTCCAGGATGGAGCGAACCGCTGTCAGAATCTCGAAAGCCTCCTCTTCATCTCTAACGGGCCGATGGTGTATCGCGCGATTGCACCTTTGCGCCAATCCTTTTGCGGCCACGCCACTGGTTTGAGAGATAATCTCACGAGCGACAGCATCGTCAACAAGAGCTTCAAACCAACTATGTTTCCTCTTCGCCTGCTCGCCCATGCGTTCTTTGATTGCCTGTTCCAGAGCCGACCGAGACATCGCTACCGAGGCCAGCGGCAGGCCCATGATGAATGCTCGACTCGCTTCTCCGAGGTACCGATTCGTCTGTGCAGATGGGGTATCCTTCGCGCGCAGATGTGACAATCGAATCGTTCTGTCGACCAGGCTGGGGACTTGTGCGAGCTGGCGCAGCGTGTAGTGTCTGTCGAGGAACTTGTCCACCACCGAGCGATGATCCCGAACCACGGAATCGAGATGGGCCAGATCATTGGCCGTCAGGGTTTCCCTGCACGAGATGATGACGTTAGTCAGTTCCTCCATGAAACTATCAGTTTCAGCCTGCTCCTTTACCTCTTCAGCAGGAAGATCCTCGTAGTATTCCCTTTCGAGTTGATCGGCGTGCGCTCTGAGTTCGCGTGAGAGGAAGTCGCCCATAGCAACAATCCGTCAGGCTCCGGCTGCATCCGCGCCCGGCTCCGGCGTGGAATCTGATGCAGGATGGTTCCGAAAATAGGATGAGAGAACGTCGACCACCATTTCCGCCTGTCCTTCATTCTTCACCCGCAGGATCCAGTCGATGTTCTCCTTCTGCAGAACCGGCAGGCCTTTCAGCGCGTCTTCCACCTGCTCTACCGAGGTGCCCGTGACATCGGCAATGGAAGGAACTGGTAACCAGAGATCCAGTTGCCCATCCGGAGTCTGCTTGCGCAGCCCGGAGACATTCAGCCCGATTACCATTCTCCAATTCCCATTGGGGCCCTTTCGCCAGCAGCGGAACGAGCCTCCAAATGCTCTCGAAGCTTCCGCTGTGACGTATCTGAGGGGATCGCTTAGCTTCAATAATGCAATCGTCTGCACATCCACATGCCTCCTGGCAGCGATGGCCAGTAAGTCCTCCTTCGATTTCCGTTCGCTTGAGGATACTTGTTGTCGGATTGCTTTCGTCGAGTCGTTCGGGCTGGAGATTACGGTGAACTGCGGCGCGGGTCGCGAGTTGTCAATGCGAAAAGCGCGGATCTCCAAGCCAAAGAAGCTAAGGTGATCTCCCGTATTCTCGTTCAGCCAATCCAGAGCCGCCCTGTGTTCATCACAAAACCGGTCTGACACCCACACCAGGGTCTTGGCTCCCAATCCCGCAGCGTAGGTGATCACCTTACCAAGGTGATCGTGGTCTGTCTTCCCGAGCTGGTTTTCGACAATTACCTTGTGATCTTCCTGGCCAGCCACCCGCGCCACCACGTCGGCACTGTATGGGCCAACGGCTACTTCGGTTCCGATTAGCTCCAGATCGCGGCCGATTACCTCGCTTAGCAAGCCCAAAGCCTCCTCGCTGGCCAGCCAAGGCGTAAAGTTCCGTGCTTCGTCTCCCCAGATATCGCGCAGGGGTACTCGTGTCAATTTCGCAACTCCGTTCAGTTCAGCCAAGTCGCTCTCCTTGGGGATCGCTGCGAGTATAGCAAGACGACTTCTGCAGCCTGGCCGCCCTATCGTGACTGCCACGAGGGATAGGCTTCCGGAGTTAAGATGGGGTGCAACCACTCCACACGCACCACCGGGTCTCTGCTGAGCAATGAGTCTGTCTTCCTTCATCTGGTCCGTCGCCGACCTGCTGCGTGGCGACTACAAGCAGTCTGAATACGGCAAGGTCATCCTGCCGTTCACCGTGCTTCGCCGCCTCGATTGCGTGCTGGAGCCGACCAAAGCCGCCGTGCTGGCGGAGTTCGACACCCGGAAGAAAGCCGGGATCAACCCCGAGCCGTTCCTCCTGCGGAAGGCGAAGCAGTCCTTCTACAACACTTCGCCCATGGACATAAAGACCCTGATGGGCGACCAGGACCACATCAAGGAGAACCTGTACGCCTACGTGCAGGGCTTCTCCCCGTCCGTCCGCGACATCTTCGAGCGCTTCGACTTCTACACCCAGATCGACCGGCTGGCCAAATGCGGGCTGCTGTACCTGGTCACCGAGAAGTTTGCCGGGATCGACCTACACCCGGACACCGTCAGCAACGCCGAGATGGGCACCGTTTTCGAGGAACTGATCCGCAAGTTCGCCGAAATCTCCAACGAGACCGCCGGAGAGCACTTGACGCCCCGCGAGGTCATACGGCTCATGGTCAACCTGCTCTTCGTCGATGACGACGAGGTGCTGTCGAAGCCCGGCGTGGTCCGCACCATCTACGACCCGGCAGCCGGGACCGGCGGTATGCTTTCCGTGGCGGGCGAGTACCTGGCCGAGCACAACCCGCAGGCCCGGCTCACCATGTACGGCCAGGAGCTGAATGATGAGTCCTACGCCATCTGCAAAGCCGACATGCTCATCAAGGGGCAGGATGTCGCCAACATCATCGCCGGGAACACCCTGTCGGATGACGGACAGGCACACCGGAAGTTCGACTACATGCTGTCCAACCCGCCATTCGGCGTGGAGTGGAAGAAGGTCGAGAAAGCGGTCCGGCAGGAGAACGAGCAGCAGGGCTTCAACGGGCGCTTCGGTCCGGGACTGCCGCGCGTGAGCGACGGCTCGCTGCTCTTCCTGATGCACCTGCTCAGCAAGATGCGTCCGGCGGTGGACGGGGGCAGCCGGTTCGGCATCGTCCTGAACGGCTCGCCGCTCTTCACCGGCGGCGCGGCCAGCGGTGAGAGCGAGATTCGCAAGTACGTGCTGGAGAACGACCTGCTCGAAGCCATCATCGGCCTGCCGACGGACATGTTCTATAACACCGGAATCGCCACCTACATCTGGGTGCTGTCGAACCGGAAGCCCGCCGCCCGCAGAGGCAAGGTGCAACTGATCGACGCCAGCAGCTTCTGGCGGAAGATGCGGAAGAGCCTCGGCAGCAAGCGGAAGGAACTGGGCGAGGATCACATCGCCGAGATCACGCGCCTGTTCGGCTCGTTCGAGGAGGCGACCCGCTTTGACGAGGAGAAGAAGCTGGAGGTCCCGATCAGTCGCATCTTCCGTAACAAGGAGTTCGGGTATCGGACGATCACGGTGGAGCGCCCGCTGCGGGACGAAGCGGGCGAGGTCGTGCTGATTGCTAAGGGAAAAAAGAAGGGCGAGCCGCAGCCCGATACCGACCTACGCGATACCGAGAACGTGCCGCTCGACCAGGATGTGGAGGATTACTTCGAGTGCGAGGTGCTGCCGCACGTCCCGGACGCCTGGATCGATCACGAGAAGACAAAGGTCGGCTACGAGATTGCCTTCAACCGGCACTTTTATGTCTTCCAGCCGCCACGCGACCTGCACACCATTGACGAGGAACTGAAGGCTGTCTCCGGACGGATCATGTCCATGCTGGAGGCGCTGGCCGAATGACCTTGCCTAGGTACCAGCGTTATAAGCAGAGTGGGGTTCAGTGGCTTGGGCCGGTTCCATCAGAGTGGGACATTGTGCCCGGACGCCGCCTATTCGCTCAGACCCGGCGACCGGCTCTGGGAAGTGATCGGCAACTTTCAGCGACTCAGAAGTATGGGGTGATTCCTCAAGACGAGTTCATGGCGCGGGAAGACCAGAAGGTCGCGCTAGCACTCAAAGGAACTGATGGCTTTAGGCACGTAGACACGGGCGACTTCGTCATCAGCCTCAGAAGCTTCGAAGGCGGAATAGAGGCTTGCGCGTATGACGGCTGTGTGAGTCCCGCATACGCGGTGTTGAAGCCTCGGAATTTCGTCCATACAGAGTTCTGGAAATACCTGTTCAAGTCGCGTCCATACGTGTCGGCTCTCCAATCTGCAACCGATGGCATTCGAGATGGAAAGACCATCAGCTACGACCAATTTGGCAGGATTGATCTTCCGTGTCCGTCGTTCTCGGAGCAGACGGAGATTGTATATTTCCTGGATCGGGAAGCAGCCAAGATCGATGCGCTCATCGGCGAGCAGCAGCGCCTGATCGAGTTGCTGAAGGAGAAGCGCCAGGCCGTCATCTCCCACGCGGTCACCAAAGGGCTGAATCCCGAAGCGCCCATGAAGGATTCCGGGATGAACTGGCTAGGATCGGTTCCAGCGCATTGGACCGTGCTCAAGGCAAAGAGGGTTGCTGATATTTTCGTCCCCCAGCGCGACAAACCGGAGTTGAACTCCGAGAAGCGCGGCTTCCCCTGGGTCACGATGGAGCAGATGAAGGAGGAACGAATTTCGACATCCTCCCTGTGGGTGTCGGAGGAAGCGATGCGGGAGGCTGGGACTCGCGTGCTCAAATCTGGCGCGGTGATAGCAAGCTGCGTGGGAACGTTCGGTATAGCTTCGATAAACTCGATCGATATCGTGATCAATCAGCAGCTACAGGC
>DAHVZZ010000452.1:0-9722 GCA_027323785.1 Acidobacterium sp.
GACCCCGGAGAAGAGCACCATCACCTCAACCGAACTGGCGGAGGACCTCATCGATCTCGTCCGGGCTTATCTGAAGTAAACCCGCCCACCGCGACACCCATGACGGGACACTCATGAAAGGAGACCAAACAGTGGCGCAAATCACAGTTATCCCGCAAAGCGACACCCACTATCTCGTCACCGTCAGCGACAGCGCATCATCGACCACGCATCAGGTCACCGTCACGTCCGATCACCTCGCGCGTTACGCCCCCGCCGGCACATCGCCCGAAAAGCTCCTGCACGCCTCCTTCGAGTTCCTGCTCGAACACGAGCCGAAGGAGTCCATCCTCTCGAAGTTCGACCTGTCCGTCATCGAGCGCTACTTCCCCGAATACCCCCGGCACATCCGCCAACGTCTCTGAGCCTCACTCCGCCAGCGGCGTCATCGCCTCCAGCACCCGGGCGTGCAGCTGCCGATCGCTCTCCGAGAACAGCACAAAGCGAATGTGCCTCACCGACGCCAGCCGCTCCAGCTCGCCCAGAATGGCCGCAAAGGCGACCCGCGCCGCGGCCTCCATCGGATACCCGAAGATGCCAGTGGAAATAGCCGGAAATGCAACCGACGCGATGCCTTTTCCCTCCGCGCGCCGCAGCGCATTCCGGTAGCACGATGCCAGCAGCTCGTCCGATGGCTCGTCCACCCCGTAAACCGGCCCCAGGCAGTGGATCACGTACCGGTTCGGCAGCCCATGAGCGCCCGTAATCACCGCTTCTCCCGGACGGATCGGCGCCAGCGCCCGGCACTCCTCTGCCAGCCCCGGCCCCGCCGCGCGGTGAATCGCACCCGCCACGCCCCCGCCGGTGCGCAGCTCGGCGTTGGCCGCATTCACCACCGCATCCATCTCCGGCTGCCGGGCAATATCGCCGGTCGTGCATTCAACCATCACCCCGCCGATCTCTCGCACTCCGTGGCCCTCTCGCTTCCCGTCGCCTGCCTTCATGGTCCCGCTCCTCACCTCCGGAAGTCGCCATCCCCTCCATTCTCCCGCGCCCCAGCTCGGCAACTCCTGCGGCCGCCCTTTTTTGTCAACCCCTTACTAAAGTCTTCTCATTGATTCCACGCCACTTATATCCGCATTTCCCTGGCACGATTCATCCCTCCCCTTGATAATCTGAATATAGAGAGGATTTCTCCTGGAAAGGCTCGCCCTACGGCGGGCCTTTTCTCTTTTTGTCCTCTTTTACTTCGGTACCAGGTAAAGGAACACCATGAACGTCTTCATGAAACTGGGCGTCAAAGTCGCCGACTTCGGCAAGTGGATCGCCTCCGCCGTCCAATCCGTCATCGGACTCGCCGAGCGCGTCGAGAAGATCCTTCGCGCGGAAAAGCCTCTGGAGCAGCCCTTCATCGCCGGCCTCTCCACCGTGGTCTCCGACGTCGAGGCTCTCATCGCCTCCTCTCAGGGCGCGCTCACCGTCGACGGCCTCAACTTCTCCGCCGACTCGAAGGTCTACCACGGCTTCCTCACCCTCATCGACGACTTCCGCAAGCTCGCTCCCGTCGTCGAGGAAGCCCTCGCCATCCTCGAAGGCAAAAAATCCACCCCCGCCGCCGGCTAGTCCGTCGCGGCGAGCCTCCGGGAGCCGGCGAACCCGCCTGGCTCCCGGAGGCTGTAACCTGTCAGCATGGCTTTAGTTCGCAGCATTGGAGTCACCCTTGAAATGATCAAGTGGGAGCACTCCATCTTTGCTCTTCCCTTCGCCCTCACCGGCGCCATGCTCGCCGCCCACGGATGGCCCAACATCCCCACGCTGCTGTGGATCGTCGTCTGCATGATCTCCGCCCGCTCCGCCGCCATGGCCTTCAACCGCTGGGCCGATGCCGATCTGGACGCCGCCAATCCGCGTACGAAAATGCGGGCCATCCCCGCCGGCATGCTCAGCCGCCGCTTTACCGCCGGATTCACCGTCCTTATGTCGGCCATCTTTATCCTGGCCGCCTCGCAGCTCAACCGGCTCACTCTGCTGCTCTCGCCGGTCATCCTCATCGTGCTGTTCTTCTACTCCTACACCAAGCGCTTCACCCGCTGGTCTCATCTCTTCCTCGGCCTGGCCCTCGGCATCGCCCCCACCGGAGCCTGGATCGCCGTCCGCGGCTCGCTCGACCCCCGTATCCTCGTCCTCACCGCCGCCGTCCTCTTCTGGGTCGCCGGCTTCGATGTTCTCTACGCCTGCCAGGACGAATCCCACGACCGCTCCGCCGGACTCCTCAGCCTCCCCGCCACGCTCGGCGCCCGAACCGCCTTCATGATCGCCCGCGCCATGCACCTCATCATGCTGGCGCTGCTGGTCTGGCTGGTCTTCCTCTTCCATCTCGGCCCCATCGCCCTCATCGGCCTGGTGGCTGTCGCCGTGCTTCTCCTCTGGGAGCATCTCATCGTCTCCCCCAGCGATCTCTCCCGCCTCAACGCGGCCTTCTTCACCATGAACGGAGTCATCTCCGTCATCTTCTTCCTCTTCGTCGCCGCCGACCTGCTCATTCGCCGAACCTAAACTCCGCACCCTTTCCACTCCAGCAAAAAGGCCCCGTTCCCGGGGCCTTTCTTGTCGCGCTCTGTTCTTCCTTAGTGGCCATGACCATGATCGTGTCCATGACCGTGTCCGTGATCGTGGCCACGTCCCCGTCCTCGGCCATGATCGCGCCCGTTGTCGCGATGCCCCCAGCCGCGCCCGTGGTCGCCGCCTCCCCGATAGTCGCTCCGTCCGCCGCGGAACTCATGCCCATGTCCGTCTTCCATCGCGTCTCCATGGAAGTTCCAGTGCGGATGGTCGCGCCAGTGCCCGTCTTCCCAGTGCCCGCGCTCGCCCCGCCGCGGAAACGGCCCGCGATACCCAAACCGCGGGTCATAGCGCCGGTCCACCCATCCCCGAAAATCCGGCCCGCCACGGAACCACGGCCCCGCGCCGATAAAAAATCCGCTCGGAAACCACGCCGGCCCGTAGTACCCAAAGGGCGCGCACCGGTACGGCGCATAACCAAAATATCCATACGGACACACCGGCTGGGGACCGATCTGGACCGATAAACTCACCTGGGCCTTCGCCGGAGCCGCTGTCAGCGTCATGGCGGCCGCCAATACTGCGGCAAAAAATATCGAATAGCGCATCGTTCTGTACCTCTGTCGTTCGATTCAACGTCTCCGCTTAGGAACCCGGCCCCTCCGATTTCGTTGCCGCTCAAACCTCCTCCCCGGTGAAATATTTCGCGAACCCCAGCCAATCCCGCATCCCCGCCTGGCCTGGAACATCCTTAAACCTGTACTCTCAACCGTGGCGCAATCATGAAGATCGGAATCACCTGCTATCCCACCTACGGCGGCAGCGGCGTTGTCGCCACTGAGCTCGGCATTGAACTGGCGGCCGCCGGCCACCAGATTCATTTCATCTCCTACTCGCAGCCCTTCCGCCTCCGCGGACGCGAACAGGACATCGCCTTCCACGAGGTTCCCGTCTCCAATTACCCCCTCTTCGAGTACCCGCCCTACGATCTGGCCCTCGCCACCCGCATGGCCGAGGTCGCCTCCTACTACGAACTCGATCTGCTCCACGTCCACTACGCCATTCCCCACTCCATCTCCGCCTATCTCGCCCGCCAGATGCTCGCCCGCCAGAACCACCGCCTCCCCTTCATCACCACCCTGCACGGAACCGACATCACCCTCGTCGGACTCGACCACTCCTATCTGCCCATCACCCGCTTCGGCATCGACGAGAGCGACGGCGTCACCGCCATCTCCAGCTATCTGCGCGACAAGACCATTCAGGAGTTTCACCCCGACCGGCACATCGAGGTCATCCCCAACTTCGTCAACTGCGACGTCTACACACCGCTCTCCGCAGCCGAGCGCACCGCCGGCCGCGCCCGCTATGCCGCCCCGGGCGAAAAAATCCTCATGCACCTCTCCAATTTCCGCCCCGTCAAACGAACCGCGGACGTCGTGCGCATCTTCTCCCGCATCGCCCGTCAGATGCCCGCTCGCCTGCTCATGATCGGCGACGGTCCCGACCGCTCCGCCGCCGAATGGATCGCCCACCGCAAGGGCATTCAGGATCGCGTTCACTTCCTCGGCAAGCAGGACAACGTCTCCGCCATGCTGCCTCTCGCCGACCTGCTCCTCATGCCCAGCGAACTCGAGTCCTTCGGCCTCGTCGCTCTGGAAGCCATGGCCTGCCGCGTGCCCACCATCGCTACCCGCGTCGGCGGCGTGCCGGAGCTGATCGATGACGGCGTCACCGGATGCCTCTTCCCCGTGGGCGATGTGGACGCCATGGCCCAGGCCGCCGTGGAACTCCTCAGCGACTCCGGCCGTTACCAGGCCATGGCCGATGCCGCCCGCCAGACCGCCCGCTCACGCTACTGCACCTCGAAGATCCTTCCCCTGTACGAAGGCTTCTACGAACGCGTCCTCAGCGGATCCACTGGCTCCTGAGCGGTTCGCCCCCGCTCGCACATCAGTGAATCATGTTGATCGTTTCCTGCGAGATCGTATTGAACGTCGTAATGGCCTTCGAACTCGCGTCGAACGCCTGCTGCTGAATGATCAGGTTGGAGAATTCGTTGGAGATGTTCACATTCGACCCTTCCAGCGTCTCGCCCTCGATCTGCCCGCGCCCTGCCGATCCCGCCGCCCCAAGGCTCGCCTGCCCGGACGCCGACGTCGTCGCATACAGCCCGTTGCCCAGATGATTCAGCCCCTGCTCGTTGGCGACTAAGGCAATGGCCAGCTGCCCCACATTCACGGTTTGCCCGTTGTTATACGCCACTGAAATCACGCCGTTCGAATCGATCGAAAAGTCCTTGTAGGAGCCTGCCGCCTGGCCGTTCTGGCTCTGCGCCGACGCTCCCGATGCCGCCGCCGTCTGCGTCAGCAAAGGCTGGCCGGCGGAATTGAGCAGATCCCACGTCATCGACAGATTCGACGCCCCGTCCGACATGCCCGTGAACGTAATCCCGGCCGCGTTGGCTGGCGGTGTGTGCGCCGTCCCGCTGCCGTCCACGCTGGAGACCAGATTGCCGTTCCCGTCGAAGGTCAGCGTCCCTGTGTTGCCGCTTGCCGCCGCCGCATCGCCGCCCGGCAGACCAACGCTGTAGTTCCAGGTGTTGGCCGGAGTCGCCGCCTTGGTGAAGGTCACCGTGGCCACATGACGCACCCCCAGCGAGTCGTACACCGTCGTCTCCATCGAGGTCGAGCTGCCCGCCGCCGACGAAGCATCCAGATTGCCGGTAAAGGAGAACTGCGTTGTGGCCGCCGCCGGATCGATCCCGTTCGTGGGAATCTGAATCGCCGTCAGAGGCGCGCTGGTGTTGATCGCGCCGTTCGCCGCCGGATACCCCATCACCGCCTGCCCGTTCTGCGTCTGCAGCGTTCCATCCGACGACAGCATGAAGTTCCCGTTGCGGGTGTAATCGGTCCCGCCTCCGTCCTTCACCACAAAAAATCCCGCTCCATCAATCGCCATATCCGTGGGATTGCTGTCGGCGTTCATGCTCCCCGGCGTGAAGTTCGTCTGCGTCGACGCAACCTGGGTGCCCGCTCCCACCTCCAGCGGATCGCCCGATCCCGACGTGCCGATCTGCTGATAAAACAGATCGCTGAAAGTTACATTCTGGCTCTTGTAAGCCGTCGTGTTCATGTTGGACAGGTTGTTCGCAATCGTGTTCAGGGCCTCCGACGATGCGTTCAGCCCGGTCAGCGGAATCGAAAAGGATGACATAGTCTCTCCGTGGTTTGGCCGCGCGCCTCTCAGTGCGCCGGGTTGGGTACGGGTGCTGGTGCCTGCGCCGCGCGGCTGCGCAGCGCGCCGAGGATGGACTGATAGGGATTGGCGTTCCCCGCCGGAGCCGCGCCGCCCATCGCCGAAGCAATGCGCGTTGCCGCCGCCGACACAGCCGGGGCATCAAGATTGCCGGAAGCTCTGTGAGCCGCCGCGCCCAACGCGGTGGGAGCCGCAGACCCGGACGCCGCCGGCTGCGCGCCCGAAACCGGCGAAGATACCGCTCCCGTGGCCGTCGTGGACGAGGCCGCCCCGCCCAGCTCCTGGTTGATCGAGATCAGCTGTTCCAGGCTGTTCACCTGCACCAGCTGGTTGATGTACTCATTCGGATCCGTATTGGCCGTCGGATCCTGGTTCCTCATCTCCGTCACCAGCAGCTGCAGAAAATCGTTGGCGCTCACGCTGGCCGCGCTGCTGCCGGAGCCGCTCGTCGAACTCGTGTCCTGCGGCTGAAGACCCGTCACCGAGGCTGACGGGATGGCACTGGGCAATAACTGCATACGCTTTCCTTCCCTCCGGGTCTGCTACACCCGCACGCTGATATAAGACAAACTCTCCACTTCCGCCGCGCCGCCCGGCATCGCCGCCGGAGAAGCACTCGTTTCCATCACCACTCCGCCGGATGGCTGCCGCTGTTCCCGCGCCGAGCCTCCGCCATTTCCATGAAAGCTCCCGCCGTTCCCCTGAAACGCGGAAGACGTCTGCGACGACAGATGATCCACCCGCACCTGCTGCCCGGCCAGATAATTCCGCATCTCCGGCAGATGAGCCGCGATGGCCGAATGCGCCGCCACCGAGGACGCCGCCACCACCGCCGACACCTGTCCACCCGCGCGATGCGCGTGCACCTCCACCCACCCCAGTCCGGAATCCTGAACGCCCACCGAAAGCTGCCGCGGCGAACTGCCCAGCACGCTGGAGGCCGGCGCCGCGTCGATGCGATCGAAGGCCGCCCCAGGATGCACGGCCAGGCCGTTCGTCATGGGACCCGTTCCCTGCGGGGCCGAGCCCGGCATCGCCGCATGCACGGCCGGCGCCGCCGTCAGCAGCGGCCCGCAATGACTGGAATCGTGCGCTGCAATCGGCTCCTGAGAATGATCGATCGAAGCCGCCGCAGCGCTGTCGTTCGAGCGGCGCGCCATCGCGGCCGCCTTCTCATCCATCGCCGGTCCCACGAAACGCGCCTTCTCCGCGCTGTGACTCGCCACCGCGGGCATCGCATCGTCTTGCTGCGCCGGCACGGATTTCCGCAAGCCCTCCACGCCGCGACTCGATCTCGCCACGGCAACAACCTCATGGGCCTTCCCCGCGAAAGCCTCGGCAGACGCATCCGCAACGCTCTGCGTGCCTGCCGGCGGCGCCTCGCGAGCAGCCTCGCCCGCCGCGGGAGGCACTGCGCCTCCCGTGACTCCCCCGCTCTTCCGAGCATTCTGTCCGGCTGCGGCCGATATTTCAGGCTGAGAACTGCGGCCGTTCGCCGCCCCGGAAATAGTCGCGGCCATGGTCCCGGCCACGGGCGCGGGCACGACTGCGGACCCCGTAGCCGCCGGAGCGGCCGGAGTCGCCGGAGCATGCGCCACCGGCAGCGACACCGCAACCCTGCCCTTCTCCCCCACTGCCGAATTCGTTTTCCTGTGATCTTCGCGTCGCGACGGCCCCGCGGCCGCCTTTCCGTCGGCACTCTTCGCACGTTCGCCCGCGTCCGCCGCCAGGCCGCTCTTCCGCTCCGCTGCCGCCCCCGCGTGAGTCGCACTCTGCGCCCGGATCATTCCCGGCGCCGCCAGCGAACCCGCGCCAGTCAGCGAGCCTGGCCCCAAAGAACCATCAAAACGCTGACCAGGAAAACCGTTCTCCGAAGAGCCCTCGCGCCCGGAGATTCCCCCGCTGCCCGCGGCCGCTCCCAGCTCCGTCTCGTTTGTCTTCGGCTTTTCTGAAACCCGCTTCGCCGCCCCTGCTGCGGCAGCCCGTACCGTCGCACTCGCCTGCGCCACATCACCAGCCGGCCCAGCTTTTGCCGCGGCTCCGCGCTCTGTGCTTTCCGCCGTTCCTGCCCCGCCGGATCGAAAGGGCTCCGGAGTATCCCCGGCCTGCTGCTTCAGCCAGTCGCCAAAAGCCGCCGCTCCATGCGCGGACTTCGCCGGCTGCTGCCCGCCCACGACAACGGCTCCACGCACCACAGAAACATGAATCCCGGAAGCCTGCAAAGCGCATCTCCTCTGTCCGAAATCCATGCAGCCCAGGGACCGAAATCGGCCGCGGAATTCTGGGAAAAATTTAATGCGCTACTCCGCCGAACGCTCCCGGCGAAAAACCCGGCTCTGAAACCACTCATCCGCCTGCTTCTGTTCCCGCCGGCTCTCGTCTTCCGCCTCCGCCCGCCGCACCTGCTCCACCAGAAGCTCCACCTGACGCCGCTCCCGCCGCCGGTCCAGCAGCTCTTCCCGGGCCGCCTCCACCGCCGGAGCCGCCGCTCGCGCCGCCGCCGCCAGCTCATCCCGCCGGCGCTCCTCCAGATCCGCATCCGACAGGCCCATCCGCCACTCGGCCGTGTCCGCTCCCTCCAGCCTCTTCAGCGCCGCCGCGCGCACCGTCAGACTCAGCCTGGCTCTGCGCTCGGCCGCCTCCTCGTACTGCCGCAATACCCCGGCCTTCGTCTCCAGCTCCAGCTGGGCCAGCTCTTCCTGCAGCGCGCGAATCCGCTGCAGGCGAAACAAACTCCGCTTCATGCGCCCCCGCCGGATTCAATTGCCGCCGCCAAACCCAGCAGCCGCGTCCGCGCATCCGTAAACGTCTGCCGCTCCGCCGCGCTCTGCGCCAGATACTCGCGAATCGCCGGCCGATACCGCATCGCCCGGTCCAAAACCTCATCGGCTCCCGCCCTGTACGCGCCGATGCGCACCAGGTCCTCCGAGCGCGCCCACGTCGACAGCATCCTCCGCACCAGCGCCGCCGCCTTCGCATGCTCGCCGGCAACAATCGCCGGCATCAGCCGGCTGATCGACTCGATCACGTCAATCGGCGGATACCACCCGTCCGCCGCCAGCGTCCGCGACAGCACCACATGCCCATCCAGAAACGAACGCACCGCGTCCACCAGCGGATCCTGCAGATCGTCGCCCTCCATCAGCACCGTATAGAACGCCGTGATGCTCCCCGTGCGAAACCGCCCCGCCCGCTCCACCAGCCGCGCCAGCCGGTTGAACACCGAAGGCGTATACCCCCGCGTCGTCGGAGGCTCCCCCGCCGCCAGCCCCACCTCCCGCGCCGCCATCGCGTAGCGCGTCAGCGAATCCAGCACCAGCAGCACATTCCGCCCGGTGCTCGCAAAATATTCGGCCACGCTGGTCGCCGCCAGCGCCGCCCGCATGCGCAGCAGCGGCGGCTGATCCGACGTCGAAACCAGCACCACCGACCGCTTCCGCCCCTCCGGCCCCAGGCTGTCTTCCAGAAATTCCCCCACCTCGCGGCCCCGCTCGCCCACCAGCCCGACCACAATCACCTCCGCGTCGCTGTTGCGCGTCATCATGCCGATCAGCGTGCTCTTGCCCACTCCCGATCCGCCGAAGATGCCCACTCTCTGTCCCCGGCCCACGCTCAGCACTCCATCGATCGCGCGAATCCCCGTACCCAGCGCCTCGCGAATCGGCTCGCGCTCCAGCGGCGCCGGCGCCATCCGGTCCAGCGGAACCGTCCGCTGCAGCAGCGGCTGGCGTCCTCCATCCAGCGGCCTGCCGTTGGCGTCGATCACCCTCCCGATCAGCCCCTGACCCACTTCGATCCCCGGCGTCACCCCCAGCGCCGCCACCTCGTCCCCGTAGCGCACGCCGCTCGCCGCGTCCAGCGTCATCGAAAGCACCGCCGTGCCCCGCAGTCCGATCACCTCCGCCGCATGCACCTCTCCCGAC
>DAHVZZ010000475.1:0-2226 GCA_027323785.1 Acidobacterium sp.
GCCGCCATCCGCGCGCGCTCTTCCACCATCGCTGGCCACTTCGCCCCATACCGCTTGCCCTCTTCCGCCAGCTGCGATGCCGCCACCGCCTGCTTCGCCCGCAGCCTCTGCAGCAGCGCCAGCGAATTCTGCGTGTTCGCGCCCGCTTCCGCGTTGCCCGCCAGCCCGGAAATCGCCCCTGCGTCGCCGGACTGCACCGCCCGCCAGATCGCCTCCCGCACGATGCGTCTCGACTCCGCCGCCGATAACGCGCTGTTCAGCGCATCCAGCCGCGTCAGCACCACGTTGTGGCCCTGGTCGTCGCCGTAATCCCCGGCCGCGCGATCCAGCGCCGCCGCCCGCGCATCCAGCGCGTCCGTTTGCTCCTTCAGTCCGGTCAGCTGCGCCTGCAGCCATGCCGCCGACTGCTCCGCCGCCGAGGAACGCGCCCGAAAGCTGTTCTCCGCCAGCGACGCCAGCAGCGCATTCACCACCGCCGCCGCCCGCCGCGGGTTCGGATCGGAATAGGAAATCGAAATCAGCCGCGTGCCCGCCGCCGGAGCAATCCGGCAGTGGCTCGCAAAAATCTTCAGCGCCGCGTACCGCCGGTTCGGCGCCTCCGCCAGCGGAACCGAGAGCGGCTCCAGCGGCTTGCGCCACATCTCCAGCCTCCGCACCCAGCCTTCTCGCGCCCCGCGCCCAAAATAGTCCCGCGTCCCTTCCAGCCCGGTTTGCCGGATTGCATCCAGGGCCACCGCATCGGATCGCAGAATGCCGATCTCCGTCTGCAGATCCAGGTTCTCGTCAAACGAGTCATTGACCCGGCTCGACTTCCGGTCGCTCGTCGCGCGGTCCAGCCCAAAGCCTCCCCGCGACTCCGTCCTCACCTCGATCGTCGCCGTCGCCCGATAGCGCGGCGTCTCCATGGCCCATTTCAGGATCGCGGCCGCACAGCACAGGACGATCGCACCCAGAATCCATGCACGCCGCCGCCGCAGCACCTGAATCAGATCCGCCAACGTCCACTCCACCGGCGGCTCGTATTCCCGCGCCATGCGCGCCGGCAAAGTCATCGCCATCGCTCCGCTCGCACGGCCCTCGTCTTTCCCACAACGGAACAGCTGCACTCAGACAAAAGCACCGCAATCCTCCGCAGAACGGTGGAATCAAAAATCAAAATCGCCAGACGGATTCGCTGGGAACCGGCTGATGGATGGCTAAACGCCATGCTCCGGCGATCTGCGCCCGGATAGCAACTGTTTCCAACACAATTGTCGTTACCTAAGTCAGACCAATTACCTGAGTTACTGGTCGATGCGGAATTCAGCAGCCAACGATCTCCCGCAGCCGGTATAAAGTCCTCCATCGGCTTTCATGCGCGTCAATACCCATACCGAGCAACGGCCGCTCCAGGCCACCGTGGGCATGCCTGTTCACAACGCCATGCCATGGCTCCCGGAGGCCGTCGAGAGCCTGCTGCGCCAAACCACGAACCAGTTTGAAATCCTGGTCATCGTCGACGGCGGTACCGATGGCAGTCTCGCCTGGCTCCGCAGCCTGCGTGAGCCGCGCCTGCGCGTCATCCATCAGCCTCACGCCGGCGTCACCGCCACCCTCAACCGTCTTCTCGCCGAAACCCGGACTCCCTGGCTCATCCGCCAGGATGCCGACGACGTCTCCTGGCCCCGGCGCATCGAAATCCTCCTCTCCGCCATCCGCGCCTGGCCGGACGCCGGCCTCATCTATTCCCTCGCCCACTACCATCCCGCTGAAAAGTGCGCCGGCAAGTTCCGCTGCTCACGCGGAACCCCGGAGCAGCTCCGCTCCACCGTCGAACGCGGCTACCTCCTCTCCATCTGCCATTCCACCGCAGCCCTCCACGTCGAGAGAGCCCGCGCCGCCGGCGGCTATCGCATGGACATTCACGCCGAGGACGCCGACCTGTGGTGGCGCATCGCCCGCCGCTTTCCCATCCGCTGCATCCCCGAGCCGCTGGTCGGTTTCCGCCAGCATCCCGGCAGCATCAGCGCGCTCCACGCCGAGCAGCAGCAGCTCGCCGGCCTCTACGTGCAGTACCTTCTGCTTTCCGATCTCTGGGGATTCGTCCCCCGGCCTCTCCCCCTGGTCGCAGAGACTCTTCGCCGCTTCCTGCAGCCCTCCCGAATCGCGGCAAAAGAGTCTCTGCGCCAACTCAACATCCACCTCTCCCAGGGCCGTCGGCTCCGCGCCGTCGGCGCTCTCGCCCAC
>DAHVZZ010000487.1:0-12235 GCA_027323785.1 Acidobacterium sp.
GACGGCCATGCCTCCGGGACCGGTGGCCGTGGCGCCCTCGAGCACGGCTCCTGGCGGCAGGTAGAAATCGAAAGCCTCAGGGCCGTACTGGGTGCGGGGAGGTTTCGAGTCATTGTGAACGAAGAAGCTCTCGGTGACCTCAAGGCCCTGCTGATTGGTCTCGGCACGAATGACGTCGGCGTAAACATGGACATCAGGGACTTTGGTCGCCACATCGTACACGTCGACATTCACCGTGGAGGTGTTCGGCGGCACGGGACCGTAGTAGCTGGCCTTGTCATGTTCCACCTTGACCAGGTGCATGCCGCTGGAACTGGGCACGTTAAAGGAATAGCGGCCCTGAGCATCCACCGTGGTATGGGCCGATTCCTGCATGCCCTGAGTGAGATTCAGCAGGACGACGGTATCGCCCGCGGCAGGCTTATTCGTGGTCCTGTCGATGACGGTGCCGGAGATGGTGGCTGCCGAAACGGACAGGGGGAGAGCAAGTCCGGCAGCGAGTGCGAGCGGATGGAGCAGCTTCATAGGGTCCAGTCTTAATGGGAAGTATTGTGCACGGTCATGCCGGGCGCAACGAAGGTCTGAGTTTCAAGCACGTCGATTTCGGCCACGATCTCGGCAGCTTCATTTTCGAGTGCTGCGCGCTGCGCGGCGTAGTCCTCCTCCGGATATTTCCCGGCGTGGTACTCGAAATTGAGGTCGCGCAGATTCTCGAACACGGCCTCGCGGCGCTCGCGCAGGTATTCCAGACGAGTCTTGATGCTCTGGGCCTCGACATTCGAGGCCGGCCAGAAGACGAACAGGAAGACGGCGATCAGCAGAAGACCGCTGGCAATGAGGCTCATATCTCGGTTTCCTTTCGGATGCGGTCGCGGAGGTCGTTCGACGCGGGATCCTGCGCGACGGCGGGCATGGGTACCGTGCGGAGCCGCCATTTGCGGACGAGGAAGAATGTGCCCACAAGGCCAAGGATCAGCATGCCGGGGGGCACAACCCATGCGAGGATGTTGAATTTGGTCAGCCAGGGCGCAGCCAGAACCGTTGCTCCGTATTCGTTTGCGAAGGCCCTGAAAATCTGGTCCTGCGTTTCCCCCCGGCCGATGGCTGCGCGCAGTTCGGCTATTTCAGGGCCGGCGGAAGGGCAGCCGATGTGGTCGCACTGCAGAAGCACCTGGTTGCAGCCGCACATGCACATCAGCTTGTTTCCCAGACTGGTAAAACGGGCCTGCGTGTCGGCCGTGCCCATGGTGACAACGCCCAGCACGATCACAAGCGGCAGCACTGCGAACCGAACTACGGCGGACTGCGTGGCCCTGTGCGAAAGGAGCCGCATTTAGTCGCCTGCCTTTCCAGCGGTCACCGCCTCAGGGACGGCAGCCGTTTCCCGTTTGCGCTCGGCTGCAACTGCCGCGCTCATGTTGGGCACCAAAGCGATCAGCGTACCGAAGATGGTGACCAGCAGGCCGATCCAGATCCACATCACCAGGGGATTCAGAAAGGCCTTGATCACCGGCTGACCGGTCGACGGATCGGTGCCGGCATAAATGACGTAAAGGTCCCAGAGTGGCGTGGAATGGTTCGCCACAACAGTCAGGGGCTGCTGGCTGGCCGTGTAGAAGCGGAGCGAGGGATCGAGCTGCGTGACCTTCCTGCCATCGCGGAAGACATTCAGAATGGCGTAGGTCGTGTCGTAGTTCGGATTCGTGTCCTGGGAATAGTCGAGGCACTCCAGCCGGTACGGACCGATGTTCATGCTCTGCTTGTAGTTCATCGTCATCTCGTTGCTCTGGTTGAACGCCTGGCCGGAGAATCCGATGAGGATGAGAACCACGCCGATATGCACGATGTATCCGCCGTAGCGGCGGGTGTTGCGGCGCGTTAGCTGGACCGCCGAAGCGAAGAGATTGCGTCCGCTGTGGCTCTGGATCACGCGCGCGCCGCGGAAAAACTCCGCAAAAACAGCCGTCGCCACGAACGCCGCCAGCGAGAACGTCACCCAGGCGTAGAACGAGCCCTGCTCGCCGGTGGTCAGGATCGTCCAGGGACGAACCAGGGGCAGCAGAGCTACGGCGACGACGCTGGCAAAGATCGACGGGAGCAGGACGTTCTTGCGGATACTGCGCAGCGAGGTGCTGCGCCAGGCGAGAATCGGACCGACCCCGGTCAGGAACAGCAGGAACACGCCGATGGGAACGGCCACAACGTCGTAGTAAGGCCTGCTGAGCGTGGCCTTCTGCCCCTGGAAGAACTCCGAAAGAATCGGATAGAAGGTTCCCCACAGGATGGTCAGGCAGGCGACCAGCAGCACCAGATTGTTGAAGAGGAAGCTCGATTCGCGGGAGACAAGCGACTCGAGGTGATGCTCGGCCTTCAGGTGGTCGCGGTTGAGGATATAGGTGAAGATGCAGACTGCCAGAGCGATGACCAGGAAGACCCAGAACCAGTTGCCGATGGGAGACTTGGCAAAGGCGTGTACCGAGCTGATCAACCCCGAGCGAGTAAGCAGCGTCCCGACAATGGTCAGCAGGAAGGTGGAGAAGATCAGCCAGACGTTCCAGGACTTCATCATGCCGCGCTTCTCCTGCATCATCACGGAGTGCAGGAACGCGGTGCCGGTCAGCCATGGCATCAGCGAGGCGTTTTCAACCGGATCCCAGCCCCAGTAGCCGCCCCAGCCAAGGACGTTGTAGGCCCAGTGCATGCCGAGGAAAATGCCGACCGTCAGGAACAGCCACGTCACCATCGTCCAGCGCCGCGTAATGTGGATCCACTTTTCGCCCGGATAGCGCATCAGCAGCGCGCCAAGGCCGAAAGCGAAGGGAACGCTGAAGCCCACGTATCCGAGGTAGAGCATCGGCGGATGGATGACCATCTCCGGATACTGCAGCAGCGGGTTCAGCCCGTTGCCGTCCGGAGGAATAGCTCCCTGGAGCAGAGAGAACGGGGTGGCTGCGTAATTGACCAGCAGGAAAAAGAAAACCTGAATGCCCGCCAGAATCGTCGAGGCATAGGCGGTCAGCGTCACATCCACCTTATGCCGCATCCGCAGCACAAACCCGTAGGCCGTGAGCAGCCAGGCCCACAGCAGCAGCGAACCTTCCTGGCCCGACCACAGCGCCGCGAACTTATACGGAATGGGCAGCGCGCGATTCGAGTGCTCCACGATGTAGGCGAGCTGAAAGTCGTTGGTGAACGACCCCCACACCAGGGCAAAGGCGGCACAGGAAGCGGCTACGAAGCTGGCGATTCCTGCGCGGCGGGCGGTCTCCGCCAGACGTTCGGGCGAAATGGCGCCGGCCAGCGACCTGTACAGGAATCCGCGGGAGCCGGTGGCAAGCATGCGAAGGGCAACGGCGCCGGCAATAAGATTCCAGGCACTGAGGACAAGCGCGAGCAGGAGGGCAAAACTGCCGAATGCAGGCATAGGAATATTACCTTCTGATTGTCGCACCTCTTTGGGGCCGGGAACTGCGGTGCGGCAACGAGGACTACTTTGATCTTCATTGCAGGGCGCGAAGGGCGCTGTGACGAATCTCACAGGGCCGGACGCAATAGGGCTTCCCAGGGGACCTTTAGTTGAGACGCACAGAATCGCCCCAGGTTTCCCGAAGATTCAGGATAGCGATCCGGCGGCGGCGCCGCGGAACGGGCTTCCGAATGGATGTACAATCGGCTCGATGAACGGACCGGACAAACACGATGGATCGGCCCCTGAGACGACTGTCCCCAGCCCTCAGCCCCCCGTAAAAGAACTGTTCGCGCCTCCCGCGCAGCAGGGGCACGAGCGCCGATCTCCCATACCCTGGGTCATCGCCGGGGCAGTCGTGCTGATCGCGGCAGCTCTGATTCTGGCATTGAGCCGCAACACGAAGCCAGCCAATCCAGGCGGGGCCGGGCTGGCGGCGGCCGATCCCTATGCAGTCAGCCTGCCCATCAGCCATCTCCGGATGAGCCGGGCGGGGAGTATGGCCGGTGGCCAGAGTACCTATATCGATGGCCAGATCACCAACCAGGGCAGCAGGACCGTCACCGCAATCACCGTCCAGGTGGCGTTTTACGGCTTCACCGGACAGATGGTGCAGAAGGCGACCCTGCCGCTCAACCTTGTCCGCACTCGCGAGCCTTATGTGGACACTGAATCGGTGGGAGCCAACCCGATCCAGCCTGGCCAGACGCGGGCTTTTCGCCTGATCCTGGACAGCGTACCGGAGAGCTGGAATCAGAACTACCCGAAGATCCGGGTCATTCAGGTCGCGGCCCAGCCCGCGAGCAAATAGTTCACAGCGCTTCTCCGGCCACCTGGGAAAATTTTCCCGGGTCGTCCGGCCAGCCCGGCCTCCAAATGGCGGCCGCACCGCGGACAGGCCGCCCGCCGGATGAAGCAAGCATCCCACAATCAGTGGTTTACAAAAGTGGCGCCTCGGAATCCATACAGCGCTCCGCTTTGGCACGGGAAGTGCAATACTCCCGGGCGTAACGGATGGCTGCGCAGCTTCCGACGTGTCTTTTACATGGTTTCTGGAACGAGAGACAAAAAAGGAAGTCCTGAGATGAGAACAACAACGATGAAGAACCTCCTCAGTCCCGGATCGATTGCAGCCTTGCTGGTAGCGGCGAGTGTGAGCCTGCCGGCGATGGCGCAGCAGCAGCAGCCCCAGGTGAAGACGGGCGCCGAGACAAGTCCGCAGACACAGACACAGCAGCAGCCCCGGAGCGGGACCCAGGCGACCGCGACCGGTAAGGCGCCGCTGCCGACGACCGAGCATCAGGGTTTCTGGGGCCATCTCAACCCCTTCGCGCGCAAAAAGTACGTCAACAACCAGCTCAACCCGGTAAAAAGCCGGCTCAATGAGCTGGATCAGATTCAGGCGCAGAATCAGCAGCAGATTCAGGATGTGAATCGGCGAGCGCAGAACGGCATCCGCGCGGCACAGTCCACGGCCGACGGGGCCAACCAGGCGGCCGGACAGGCCAGCCAGACCGCTGGCCAGGCGCAGCAACTCGCCGAGCAGGCGAACGACACAACCCAGCGCCTTAACCAGACGGTCGCCGGGCTGGATTCGTATCACCCGATCAGTAACCTGGATATTCGCTTCCGCCCCGGATACACCATGCTGAACTCCGGCGCAAAGAACGCACTGGCCCAGGTGGTCACCCAGATGCAGGGTCAGACGGGCTATGTGGTTGAAGTCAGAGGCTATTCAAACCTGCGGGGCATGGCCGGCATCGAACACTCGCAGACTTTGGCCGAGAGTGTAGTGCGGTATCTGGCTGAACACCAGATTCCCGTATGGAGAATTCACGAGATTGCCATGGGCAACGCCAGCGTCAACGAGAACGGTTCCGCGACGCGAGGCAATTTGGTTCGTGTCAGCCTGATGGCAAACAGTTTAGCGGCCTTGAACCCCGGTAACGGTGGTTCGCCGATTGGTGCGACGCAGCGATCTTCCGCGCAGCCCTCCCCTCAGGGTGCTGCGTCGCAACCAGCGGTCTCCCAGCAGTAAAGAGGAAAGGCACAACAAGCTCTCACACAACGAGAGAACCAAGGCAGATTGGCCCCTCCCCCGAGGGGCCCTTTTTTTGCCTGGGGCGGCCGCGCCAGTCGTGCGGCGCGCTGGCTACAATGGCGGCATTTGTCCTCAGATAAAACGCCTGAGCCGAGCGAACGGCCCCGGGCCAGGAGAATGCGGCTTCAATGGCGAAAGTAAATAGCAGGGAATTGGCCGGCGAACTCATTTCGGAGGCGGTCGCTCTGGTCATCATCATCGCCTTTGGCGATTCGGCGGCAGCCATGTACACGCTGTACGACCCCAGCCCCTACAAGCATGCCTACTGGGGCGTGTGCATGGCATGGGGACTGGCCGTCGCGATCGCCATCTACACCACCGGCTCCGTGAGCGGCTGCCATGCGAACCCGGCGGTGACGCTGGCGCTGGCCATTTACCGCAAATTCTCCTGGAAGAAGGTGCTGCCCTACTGCGCGGCGCAGACGGTCGGCGCGCTCGCCGGGGCCGGCATCGTCTCCCTGCTGTTTGGCCCGGTCATCGATGCGTATAACGCGGCTCATCATCTCCCGCGGGCGGCAGGCGGTGCGGCGGCGGTCTTCTTTACCCATCCCGGGCCAGGAATCACCACCCTGCACGCCTTTGGCGACGAGATCGTCCTGACGGCCTTTCTGATCTTTGGCATCTTCGCCATCACCGAGCAGTACAACGAGATGGCTCCGGGGCCAAACTTCGGGGCTCTGATCATCGGGTTTCTGGTGGCGATGATCGGCGCATCGATGGGCTATCTGGAGTCGTGGGCCATCAACCCCGCGCGCGACCTGGGCCCGCGCTTGTTCTGCTTCTGGACCGGATGGGGCAGCGCCGCCTTCCCCTCGCCGGGGCACTACTGGTGGGTTCCCATTGCCGGCCCGCTGATCGGCGGAGCCCTGGGCGGGGCCGCTTACCAACTGCTCATCCACCCATTCCTGCCGGCGCGGAAACGGGCGCTGGCGAATGCCGAAACGGTCGCAGTTCCGGAGTAACGCCTGCCCATCTACTTGCGCAGGCGCGAGATGACGTAAAACACCAGCGAGAGCACCACGCTGACGACAATGCACGTCGCCAGCGGAAAGTAGACCGTGGTGTGTTTGCCGCGGAAGGTGAAGTCCCCCGGCAGCCGTCCGAGCGGAATTCCGGCTCTGCCGAGCAGCAGAATGGCGGCGCCCACGACGGCGATCAGCAGGCCAAGGCCGATGAGAAGGCGGCCGAGATCGTTCATGGTTCCAGTGTAGCCGGGGCGCTCTGGTAAGATTCGCCCAAAGCCCGATGACGGAGAAGGATGCAGCGGTGGAGACAGAGGGCGCAATTTTGCCGCGGACTGCGGAGCGCAAAGCAACGGATGGCGGCCAGCCAGCGGTCAGCGCGGTCCGGCGGACGCGAGAGTCGATATGGCTGGTCTTTGGCGCGGCCAGCGCCGTGCTGCTGGTCATCGCTCTGCTGAAGGCTGCGGCTTTTGGCGGCAATGCGCCCGGCCACCTGCGGGTCTTCGGCTCGTTCTGGGCTTCGGGATGGGCCGCGGCTCACGGGCAGAACCCGTTTGGCGTCTATCCGCTCACGTGGGCCTTCCACGATCCGCACCACGCGGGCCTTATTGTGGACCGCAACCTGAACCCGCCGTCGATGCTGCCCTTCTTTCAGGCCCTCGCCTGGCTTAGCCCGGACACGGCCGCGCGGGTGTGGACGATGGCATCCGCCCTGCTCTGGATCGGCAGCGGCGGCCTGCTCGTCTGGGCGTATCGCGACCGCATCCAGCACCGCCAAATTATCTGGTTCCTGCTGGCTCAGGCGGTTTTCAATACCCTGTGGCTGGGCCAGAATTACGCGCTGTTTGTGGCGCTGGCGGTGGGCGCATGGCTGCTGCTCGAGCGCGACCGCACCCTGCCGGCGGGGATCTGCCTGGGGCTGCTGGCCGCGACCAAGCCGAATTATGGCCTGTGGATACTGCTCCTGTTCTTCTGCGGCCGGCGAAAGGCGGCCATGGTGGCGGCGGCGACGGCGGCGGTCTTCTGTCTGCTGCCGGTGGCGCTCTACGGGCCGGGTATTTATCTCGAATGGATGCGCACAGTAGCCGCCGACCCGCACTGGTTCCTGCCCAATGACATCTCGGTCGCGGGGGTTTTGTCGCGCTTCGGCCATCATCTGCTGGGCGTGGCGCTGGCGGCGCTGCTGCTCGCCGGCACCTGCGCCTTTGTCGTCTGGAAGCGCCCCTCGCTGCGGAATACCAGCGGAATCGCGCTGAGCGTGGGAATCCTGGCCTCGCCGCTGGCCTGGTACCACTACGCGATGCTGCTGGCCGGTCCTCTTCTGAGCGAGCGATGGGGCATTCTGCTGAGCCTGGCGCTGCTGGTCTTCATGCTGCACGTGCCCGGCCTGGCTTACTTCGGAGTGGTCTGCTTCGTGGCAGCGTATTTCTTCCGCCGCGCCGCGGTGGAGCGCCCGGCTCCCGCGGCTTAGGCGGCGTCCTTCTTCGGAGCGAATTCGCTGCGGTGCCGCGAATAGAAGAAGTAGATGACCAGGCCAATCGCCAGCCAGATAAAGAAGGAGATCCAGGTGAGGATTTCCAGGCCCATCATCAGCAGAACGCAAAAGATGATGCTCAGCACCGGAAACAGCGGCCCGAACGGCGTGCGAAAGCCCCGCGGCCGATCCGGCTCACGGTAGCGCAGCAGAATTACCGCGATCGACACCAGCACAAACGCGAAGAGCGTGCCAATGTTCGACAGGTTGGAGACCGTCCCGATGTCCAGCAGCCCGGCCGGGATTCCCACCACGAAGCCCGCGACCCATGTGGCCACAGTCGGGGTGCGGAAGATCGGATGGACCTTGCTGAAGGTCTCGGGCAGCAGGCGATCGCGCGACATGGCGAACCACACGCG
Source organism: Acidobacterium sp. (assembly GCA_027323785.1). Classification (GTDB taxonomy): domain Bacteria; phylum Acidobacteriota; class Terriglobia; order Terriglobales; family Acidobacteriaceae; genus Palsa-343. The sequence goes on from DAHVZZ010000487.1 coordinate 8,423, forward strand.
CGCCTGCCCCAGCTGAAAGACGAGGATGGATGAGATCATCCCCAGCATCGCGCCGATCAGCACCACCAGTTCCACCCAGTGGAGCGGATGGCCGCTCGGCGTGAGCGCGAGCCGCCGCATGGCGTTCACCACGGGAGCGGCGTCGCCCATCAGCGACCGCCACGGCACCACTCCGCTCAGGACCAGGGCGACCGCGCTGTAGAGCACCGTGCAGGCGACCAGCGTCGCCAGAATGCCGATCGGCATATCCCGCTGCGGATTGCGGCATTCCTCGGCCGCCGTCGAGACCGAATCGAATCCGATGTAGGTGAAAAAGATGATGGACCCGCCGGAGAGCATGCCCGTCCACCCGTTCGGCATAAAGGGATGCCAGTAGTGCGGCTGAATGAACTGCCCGGCGGCGAAGATGAAGGTCAGAATAGCCGCCAGCTTAACCAGAACGAGGATGTTATTGGTCCGTGCCGATTCCCGAATCCCCCGCACCAGAACCACCGTGAGGATCATGACAATAAGGAATGCGGGGATATTGAATCCGAAGTGCCAGCCGGGCGCGATGACCGTCCTGCCGGAGAAGTCCTGCAGACCTGTGGGCAGATAGGCCGGCGAGATCCATCGCAGAGACGGATGAATGCCGAACCATTGCAGAAACGCCTCGGTATGCGCCGCAAACCCCACACTGACGCTCATGTTGGAAAAGGCGTATTCGAGGATCAGGTCCCAGCCGATGATCCAGGCGACCAGCTCGCCCATGGTGGCGTAGGTGTAAGTGTAGGCCGAGCCCGCAATGGGGATCATCGAAGCCAGTTCGGCATAGCAGAGGCCCGTAAAAACGCAGACGATGGCTACCAGAACCAGCGAAACCGCCAGCGCCGGACCCGCTCCCGGACGTCCGGCCATGGCCGTATGCGTGATCAGGTAGTGCAGCAGTGGAGTGTTCGTGATCTCCGGGCTGGAGAACTTCTGCCCAGCCATCGCGGTGCCGATAACCGTGAAGATGCCCGAGCCGATGACCGCGCCAATGCCCAGCGAAGTGAGCGACACGGGCCCGAGAGTCTTCTTCAGGCGATGTTCGGGGTGCTCGGAATCGCTGATGAGCTTGTCGATCGACTTGCGAGCGAAAAGCTGCGACCGGGGCTGGGACCCCTTAGGCCGGGATGTTTCCACAGGGTGATCCGGCAACGACGTCTCCACAAGTGCTGGGAATGGAGAGAGTGTAAACGTTCAGCGGGGCCGGCGAAAGGAGATTCGCCAGCCCCGGGATTACTGGGAGTGCGACCGCGGAGGTTAGCGCTTGCTCTGACCGCGTACCAGCTTCCGGACCTTCTTCTTGTTGGAACCCCGCGGGGTCGTGCGTTTCGCCTTCGGAGCCGCCTTTTTGCGGGCTGTCCGCTTGATCGCCTTGCGCTCTGCTTTATCTTCGACTGATTTCGTGTTTGCCATGAGAATCCTTTTCCGGAGTGGATGTGCCCTTCAGAGCCGCTCAAGCTGGGCGAATTTCTCCACCAGCTTTTTCACTCCGAATCCTGAAAATTGTACCGTAATCTTCGCATCTTCTCCTTCTCCTTCGCGTCGAAACACGATGCCTTCGCCGTATTTGGGGTGACGGACCCGCTGTCCGGATTTGAATCCGGTGGATCCGGAAGCCGCGGAAACATCGGGTTGTGGCCGCGAAGACCGGGGCGGAACGCCGCCGCGGCCGGAGAAAAAGCGAGCAATATTGTCCGAGGAATCCGACTGCGAACCGGCCGGAGGATTGACGAGCCGGCCGCGCGATGGCGAGGTGGACCGGGCCCGGCCATACTCGCCGCTCTGATCCTCGACCTCGTAGTTGTAGTGGCGGGAGCCGAAATCGTCGCTGTCGCGGTGCCCGAAGCGGGAGCGCGTCTCTGTATAATCCGCGGCGTACCCTCCCCAGGAGGCGGGACGGTTGCGTCCGCCGCTGAGGTCTTCCAGCAGAAGCGGCGGAATCTCTTCCAGGAACCGCGACGGCGTAGTCGGCTCCGGCATGTCGTTGCCGTAGCGGCGGCGGAATCGCGCGCGCGTGAGCACGAGAGCGTCCATGGCGCGGGTCAGGCCCACGTAGCACAGGCGGCGCTCCTCTTCCATCTGCGCGGGATCGGTGAGCGACCGTGAATGCGGAAATAGTCCTTCTTCGAGTCCAGCAAGCACCACAAAGGGGAATTCGAGCCCCTTGGCGGCGTGCAGGGTCATCAGCGTTACGCGCGCATCGGGATTGATCTGGTCGGTGTCGCTGACCAGGGCCGCATGGTCGAGGAATTCCGCCAGCGTCTCGCCGCGCTCGTTCGCGTCCTGGGCGGCGTTGGCCAGTTCCTTGAGGTTCTCGATCCGGGAGAAGGCTTCCGGAGTGCCTTCCTCTTCGAGCGAGCGGATGTAGCCGCTGCGGTCAATGAGAAATTTAATCAGTTCCGGCAGGGTGGCGGCTCCGCCGGGGGCGCGGAAACCGGGCACACTCTCCGGTGCGGCTTCGGGCTGCGGCGTCTCGGGCGCGGCGGCGTGCTCGACGGGTGGCTCCTCGCTGAAGATGCTGAAGGCGGCAGGGTTGAACTCAGCGTCCTCGACGATCTCGTCGCCGTGGGTGAGAGCGAGCGATGCCTGGGCGGTGTCGCCGAAATCGAAGCTGATGTCCACATCCGGCTCTTCGGCCGATGCCGGATCCTCGGGAGCAACGTCAGCGGCGAGTTTGTCGGCAAAGCCCGGCTCCAGCATGGCGCGGGCGTCGCTGATGATGCGCTGGAAGCCCTCGAGTGCGGAAAGCGCGCGCGCCGAGAGCAGCTTTTCCTGGAGGGCGCGGCTGATGGCGGTCCAGGTGCTGGACCCGGTTTCGAGTGCGATTCGCTCCAGCGTCTCCAGTGTGGTTTTGCCGATGCCGCGCGCCGGCGTATTGATGACCCGCTGCAGCGAAATCGAGTCGTGCGGGTTTTTCACCACCTTGAGATAGCCGAGCAGGTCCTTGATCTCGGCGCGCTCGTAAAAGGAAAATCCGCCCACCATGGTGTAGGCGATCCCATACCGGCGCATGGCCTCTTCAATCAGCCGCGACTGCGAATTGGTCCGGTAGAGCACCGCGCATTTCGGCTCTGCCTGATCTTCGGCGGCTTTGCGCAGGTATTTAAGGATGCTGTCGGCGATAAAAAGCGCCTCATTTTCGCCGTCCGGAGCTTCATAGTAGCCGATCAGCGAGCCGCCTTCGCGGGAGGTCCACAGGCGCTTGCCCTTCCGCTGGGAATTGCGCGAGACAACAGCGGACGCCGCTTCCAGGATCACGCTGGTGGAGCGGTAATTCTGTTCGAGCCGGATCGTTTTCGCATTCGGAAAATCCTTCTCGAACTCCAGAATGTTGCGGATGTCCGCGCCGCGCCAGGAGTAGATGCTCTGGTCCTCGTCGCCCACGACGCAGACGTTCTGGTGCTCGCCGCCGAGGAGCTTCATCAGCTCGTACTGCGGGCGGTTCGTGTCCTGGTACTCGTCGATCAGCAAATAACGATAGCGGCGGTTGTAGCGCTCGCGGGTTTCGCCGGAGACCTTCAGCACGCGGACAGCTTCGAGGAGCAGGTCGTCAAAGTCGAGGGCGTTGGCCTTGCGCAGCTCCTTGCGGTAGGCCTCGAAAATATGGGCAACCCGCTCGCTGGTGGGGTCGGACGACTGCAGGTAATACTCCTGGGGATCGATCATGTGATTCTTGGCCCAGGAAATCTTGGAGAGCACCACGCGCGGCGTCAGCTGCTTGTCGTCGAGCCCCATGCGTCGCATCACGGCCTTCACCACAGCCTGCTGGTCGGTTTCGTCATAAAT